>JBBQRC010000829.1:0-1589 GCA_038215215.1 Pirellulales bacterium | reverse complement strand
CTGGCGGAGCAGTTGACGACCGTCTTGAGTGCGCAGCAGTTTTACGACTCTCAAGAGATCATTGCGTTCACGGAGTTTCTTGGCCCCAATTCATTTGCTGGACGACATCGTGATGAAGACCCCAAACAATTAATCCTTTTCGACATCGAAACTGCTGCTGGCTTCTTGCGCCCAGAGATGTTCATCGACCACTTCGCTGAATTGCCGATCGCACGCGTTATCTATCAGGGAAAACTCACGGGTAAATTCACATATGACGTTCGTGAGGGCCGATATGACGTCGCCGAAGGCGTCGTTTGCAAGGGCGGCGATGCTGAATCCATTTGGATGGTTAAGGTCAAAACCAACGCATACATGGAGCGCCTGAAAGAGGCTTTCGCAAGCGATTGGGAAAACTACTGGGAGTAGCTCTGGGGCCGCTAACATGGTTTTGCCGCAAGGCCGCGGCAGGGTGGCCGGGGCTGGACGAAGCGGAGCGTAGGAAGCCCCGGAACGTTCGATGTGTCACATGAAAATACGCCGGGGTTTCGCTACGCTCCAACGTCGGCGACTCTGCAGCTTCCGTCAACTGCCTGGTGGCTGATTACTTCCACTGCATTGATGCGTGGCGACGCAAATCCGCATACATCAGGCGACCGCTACCAACCAATGTCCATCGACACCTTTGGCAAGTGCCACCCCTTTCTCGGGCCACTTGTGGTGACCATCGTTCGAGGTCGCCTACCAGACGGTTGCATCATAAGCCCGGCGAGATCTGCTCCTATGAATACCAGACGTAATACAAGTCATCGACCTCGATGATGTCGCTCGGATCACGACGCATGACGCGTTGTTCCGCACCAATGCCTTCTATTGCCGAATGCGTGACCGTGACTGTCCGCTCCGCGGCGTTCGCAATGGAGCAGGCGACAAAGTGCAGGCAGGAAAATGGGGCAGGAAGATTGCATACAGAAATTTTCCTGCCCCCGTCTTCCTGCCAATTCCACAGATTGAATAAAGGTGTCGCGGCTTCGACGAAGCCAGCCTCCCATTCGCAAGTGGCAAAGCCCAGTCCACATGATCAAAGAGCTGATCCGTATCCGTCAATGAGCTTACCACGCGTAAGTCACCCCGAAGTGTTGGCGTCGAACAGAAACTCGCCAAGGTCGATGAATTCGGATGGATTTCGAGGCACTGTTACTAATTGACGTCCGTCCTCTTTTCTTCAACCGTTCCCTTTTCTTCATCTACCGATGCAGTCCCTAACGACACGCCAAGCAGACAGGAAGCTACCTTCCGGAGACTATTTGCTATTTCGATCACCTCTCAAATGTGAACTGCGAGTTTGCACGACTACTGGTTTATTGCCGCTCGCACTGGTTTATTACAGAAAGCCACAAGAAATATTCTTGAGCCACACTTTCTCTCGCTATCTGGCGATTCGCAATGCTGTTTGCCGGATTCCGTTCTGATCGAGTATCAATCGAGTAGCAGGACCTGTCCGGCCAAGCTTGAATTCGAGTGTTGCTTGAATGCTGCGGTACGACCATCGCGTTGCGGAATCGGGATAGATCTCCTGCGTTGCTTGATTGGTGATTCCGACCATCAAA
>JBBQRC010000828.1:0-1593 GCA_038215215.1 Pirellulales bacterium | reverse complement strand
CGAATTCTTGCTGATCGCGACTTTCGCAGAGCGATAACGGCTCACTTCAGTGACTAGGCGTCATCTTACTAAGATAGTAGCCTACAATGGAGCGGTGCGCCCGAAACAGCCATTTCCACCGCCTCTCGCTTCCCCCCCCTGCCGCCACAGCCGAGATACGCCATGCATCTGCCTCGCACTGCCTCCCTACTTGTCAACGCCTTGTGGTTAGTTCTGCCCTGCAGCACTGGGCCTTCCCTTGCACAAGCAGTACCACCGGAGGGGAACTTTCGTGCAGGGGCAGCAGCAATCGACATCTCCCCGACAACACTACCGGTGAGAGTGGCGGGTGGATTCCTAGAGGGTCAAGCTGGGAAAATCCAAGATCCGCTGTTTGCACGCGCGATCGTGATCGCGGAAGGCTCAACGAAAATTGCAATGGTGGTCGTCGATACGTGCATGATGACTCAGTCATTAATCGATGACGCTAAACAGCAGGCGAGCGAGTCGACGGCGATCCCGAGGGATCACATCATGGTGTCAGCGACGCATACGCATTCTGCACCGGCAGCCATGGCCTGTTTGGGCACGCGGCAAGATCAAGCCTACGCCGCTTGGCTGCCCGGTAAGATCGCTGAGGCCATCGTCGCGGCTAACGAAAAACTTCAACCGGCACGCATCGGTTGGGGGTCAATCGATGATTGGGAGCATACGCACAATCGCCGCTGGATTCGCAAACCGGAGAACGCGGTGGTCGACCCCTATGGTCAGCCGACTGGACGGGCTCACATGCACCCCGGGTACATGAGTCCCACGGTCGTTGGTCCGTCAGGTCCAGTTGATCCCACGTTGTCGGTGATTTCGCTACAAACTCGCGATGGTCGGCCATTGGCAGTGCTGGCCAATTATTCACAACACTACTTTGGGGCCGCCGCTGTTTCCTCCGACTATTACGGCCTTTTTTGTAAACATGTCGCCAGCTTGTTAGGTGAAGCAGGCGACGGCAACGGACCGTTTGTAGCCGCCATCTCGCAAGGAACCAGTGGCGATTTGATGTGGATGGACTACGGCTCTGCCGCCAAAACGATCAGTCTGGCTGCTTACGCTGAGTCCGTCGCGCGCTACGCTGAAATCGCCTTGGCGAAGATCGAATACCGAGACTCAGCCCCGTTGGCCATCGTCGAAAGGGAGCTGACGCTCAGTTATCGGGTTCCCGACGCACAGCGTTTGGAATGGGCGCGCCCCATTGCCGCCAAAATTGAAGACGAACTGCCCAAGAATATCCCTGAAGTTTACGCAATGGAAGCGATCATCCTTGACCAGCGACAGCAGACGCAGGTCAAGTTGCAAGCCATTCGCATCGGAGACTTGACGATTGCAACCTTGCCCAATGAGGTCTACGCCCTAACGGGGTTAAAGCTGCGTGGACGCACTCCAGCCAGCGCTCACTTCAATATCGAGTTGGCGAACGGAGCCGAAGGCTACATCCCTCCACCCGAACAACACGCGCTCGGCGGCTATACAACTTGGCCAGCTCGTACCGCAGGCCTGGAAGTCAACGCGGAAACAAAAATTGTCGCGGCACTCGTGGACGGCCTCGAGCAAGTCACTGGC
>JBBQRC010000827.1:0-1641 GCA_038215215.1 Pirellulales bacterium | reverse complement strand
CAACGTGCCAGTTTGTAAGGTCTCCAACTCAAGTGGGTCGGCGTGTTGTATTCGGACTCCAGCCGGAAACGCACCACATCGAACTGCAGCTCGCCCACGGCAGCCAAGATCATCTCACGGCGCGTCGCCCGCGCGTCGTAGAACATTTGAATGGCCCCTTCTTCCAGCAATTGCTCTAAGCCGCGATCAAATTGCTTGCGTCGCGACGTGTCGGGGCACTCAAGCACCGCAAAAAATTCCGGCGAAAACTGTGGCAACGGCTCATACTGGAGGGCTTCACCTTGGCAAAGTGTGTCACCAAGCTGAAATTCTCCAGGGCAAACTACGCCAAAAATGTCACCTGGATATGCCTCTTCCATCGTCTGTCGATCTTGGCCGAAAATCCTTAGCGCCCGGGGTAAGCGCAGACGCTTGCCACTGCGAGTTATGGTGACTTCCATATCGCGCTCGAAGCGACCACTGCACACGCGCACAAAGGCTACGCGATCCCGATGTTTGGGGTCCAAATTCGCTTGTATCTTAAACACAAATCCAGAGAATTCGGGGCGATTGCCGGGCACAACGCCTACATTGCTCAGGCGATCACCCGGCGAGGGGCAAAGTTTCAAAAATCCTTCCAGAAAAGTCTGCAGTCCAAAGTTTGTCAGCGCGCTGCCAAAGAAGACCGGCGTTTGCTCACCACGCAGGAATCTTTCGCTGTCGAACTGTGAACCAGCCATCTGTACCAAGTCCACTTCTTCTCGAGCCGTAGCGATGACGCGATCGCTGACGCCTGCTTGAGGAAGATCATCCCAGTCAACCAAGGTGGCCGCGGTTCGATATTGGCCATCACGCTCACCAAAAAGCTGGATATTTCCTTCGACTAAATCGATCACGCCACGAAAGTCGATACCACTGCCCAGCGGCCAGTTGTGCGGAATCGCTTCAATCGAAAATTTTCGCTCGACCTCATCTAAAACTTCCAGCGGCGCGCGTCCCGGCCGATCAACTTTGTTCACAAAAGTGATCACGGGAATCTTGCGGAGCGCGCAAACACGGAACAGCTTCTCGGTCTGGGCCTCGACTCCCTTGGCCAAATCGATGACCATGACCGCCGCATCGGCCGCCATTAGGGTACGGTAAGTGTCTTCGCTGAAATCGTGATGGCCCGGCGTGTCGAGCAAATTAATTTGGCAGTTGCTGTATTCGAAGGTCAGCACCGTGGAACTCACCGAGATTCCACGCTGTTTTTCAAGCTCCATCCAGTCCGACGTTACCGCTCGTTGGGATTTTCGTCCCCGTACGACACCCGCTGCTTCAATGGATCCGCCGTACAACAGCAGTTTTTCGGTGAGCGTGGTTTTACCGGCATCAGGGTGAGAAATAATTGCGAACGTTCGTCGGCGCAGACGCTCGGAATCAAAGTCGGCTTGCGTAATGCTCATGCGTGTCTCGCCCACTTGGGGCTCATCGTTGTCTGGCTGAAGAATACCTGCTGGCGAACTAACCCTGCTGGCGAGCTAACATGGAAAGACCTGGGCGACGTTCAACACTTGACCTGGGAACTTGGCCAACACAGCCCCTCGCTGAAACGTTCCGACCAACGATAGCAGTAAGCACCATTTCCGGCAACCGCTACTGCCGACTAGACGCCAGTGCGCC
>JBBQRC010000826.1:0-1679 GCA_038215215.1 Pirellulales bacterium | reverse complement strand
GCGTTCACTTATCTACTTAATTGCAACGGATTGCCAATGACCATTTCCAGCATAGGAAAACGCTCATTCTACCAGCGTTGGGGGTGGGCGATCATTGCCGCCACAATCTGTTTGGCCCCGTTCGCATTTTACACCGCGGGTCGTGCGGTGCAGAGCAACGTCAACAAGGTGGAAGATTGGCTGCCCAAGACGTTTGCGGAAACGAAGCAGTTGGCTTGGTTTCGCAAGCATTTTGCGTGCGATCAATTTATTGTCATTAGTTGGCAGGGATGTCAGTTGTCAGACCCGGCCGATCCGCTGTCCCAGGACGATCCGCGGATCGAGCGGGTGGCGCAATTGCTGGTGCCTGACTCTACGGCAGCCGCCACAGACCTAAGCGTTACACCGGAGTTGGACGCAGCCCGAAAACGCTACTTCAAATCGGTCGCTACGGGTCGTAGAGTGTTAGACCAACTGGTGGCTGAGCCCTTAAAATTGCCCGTCGCAACAGCGCTCGAGCGACTCAACGGCACGATGATTGGTGGCGATCATCGCACGACGTGTGTGACCGTCACTCTTTCGGAGGAGGCGCTTGGCGAATTAAAGCTAGTGTTGGGTAGCGGGCAACGCCGCATCTTTCGCCCCAATGTCCCACCAGGGACGCTACGCCAGCTCGTTGAATTAGCAGGAGTCTCCGCAGACGATTTGCACATCGGCGGTCCCCCGGTTGATAACGTCGCCATCGACGAAGAGGGAGAACGTACGTTAGTGCGTCTAGCCGGACTCTCTGGCTTACTTGGTTTATTTTTGGCGTGGTGGTCGCTACGAAGTGTCTTGCTGACCTGCATTGTCTTCTCCTGCGGCGTTCTGAGCGCGGCCATGGCGCTGGGCATCGTGTGGTTGACCGGTCAAAATATCGATGCGATTTTGATGTCCATGCCTTCGCTGGTTTACGTGCTGGCCATTTCCGGTTCTGTTCACTTGATCAACTATTACCGGGACGCGGTTCGCAATGGCGGCCTGGAAGGCTCCGCGGAGCGGGCTGTGCTGCACGCGTGGCGCCCCGCATTTTTGTGCTCGATTACCACCGCCGTGGGTCTGCTCTCGCTGGTCGCCAGCGAGCTGGTACCCATTCGCAAATTCGGAATATATTCGGCGGTGGGGGTCATGGCCCTGGTGTGTATCGTTTACTTCTACCTGCCGGCCGCTTTGCACGTCACACGTTACGGCAAGCGATGGCTGGGTGAAGCAGGTCCGACGCCCGCGCACGCACACACACTGACCTATGGAGAAAGGTTTTGGGGGGCTTTTGGAGGGCTAATTGTACGCCATCACGGCTTGGTAACTCTGGGCTGCATTGTCTTCATCGGGGTGATGAGTTGGGGTTTGCACGGGATGCGTTCAAGCATCGATTTGCTGAAATTATTCGATAGTCGAGCGAGAATCTTGAGGGATTACGGTTGGCTGGAAAACAACCTCGGCAAACTCGTGCCGCTGGAGATAGTCGTCCGCTTTGATGCTGGTATGCAGTCACAGGAGCAGCAGTCGCGAGTAGATGATAGTCCCGAATCGTTACGTTTGAGCTTTCTTGAACGCCTCGAAACGATTGTTCGTATGCAGGATATGATCGATAGTCGCTTTGGGTCGCGGGGCAGCAACGTGATCGGTAATAGCCTCTCAGCGGCTTCCTTTGCACCCAC
>JBBQRC010000825.1:0-1681 GCA_038215215.1 Pirellulales bacterium | reverse complement strand
TCACGGCCTGCTGATGTATGCCGACCATTTTCAATTGCCAGCCTGTATCGGTCGAAAATCGCCCTGCAGTTTTTCCGCGATCTACTTTCGCCCGACATTTCATTACCACACGTTTCATCATTTTCGGCCGACCCTGAAGCAACGCTTTGTGGCCTTACGCAAAGCCCTTTTGATCAAGCGATTTCTCAGAATTCCACAACTCAAGGAGTTGTACTGCCTGGACCCGCTGGTAATTAAGTACATCCGCGAGCGGTTCCCTACTCAAGCCAAGATAAGTCATTTGGCAGATTCTTTTCACATGCGTCCGGGCTCAAGCGAACGCGCTGCCGAACTGCACACGCAATTGGGCATAGAAACCGGACGAACGATCATTGCCCTGATCGGCGTTCTCGACGTCCGCAAAGGAGCACTGCAATTGCTCCAAGCTGTCCAGCACCTCAAGCCGGAATTTGGCCGAAATCTTTGCATTCTTTTAATTGGTTACACTCCCGAAGAAGATCGCTGTGCGACCGAGTCGCTCGCCCAGCAAACCAACGGCGTATCGGGGGTCCAAGTCATCCTCCAGAATCAATACATCGAGGCGACGGAGGTGCAGCATTATTATGCCCTCGCCGACGTAATTTTGACGACTTACCAAAACCACATGGGCAGCAGCTCTGCGCTCATCCGCGCCGCACTCGCCAAGAAACCGGTCCTCTCCAGCAACTTTGGCTTGATGGGTGAACTAGTGCGGACGCGGCAATTGGGACGCGTCGTGGATTCCACCTCACCACGGGCGATTGCTGCAGGAATTGAGCAAATATTGACGAGCGATTTGGCTACCCTGATCGATGAAACAGAATGTGAGAAACTCGTAGAGGAGAATTCGGAACAACAATTGGCTCGCGATCTCGCGAGGCTAACGCACTACTTGCCGAGCCAGTCCCTTGCCTCACGAGTCACGATCGAACCATGAGCTGCACTGTTGCCAATAACGAAGAACCGCAAGTGAATCGCTTGCCATGCGAGGCTTCGCCAAACCGAAGCGCGCTGTCGAGCCGCACGGAGTTGCTGTTAGGCGGTGCGATTTCACTGGCTGATCAGATCGTGGTTAGTGGCTGCACGTTCTTCACAATCTACCTGGTTTCTCACAACTGCAGCAAGACGGACGTCGGCGCTTTCGCACTGGCCATGACGGTGGCGAATTTTCTGCGTACGGTGCAAGAGCGAGCTATCGCGGCACCTTATCTGGCGTTCGCCTATCAACCCGGCTTTGATAGGAATTCGTTTCGCGGCAGCAGCTTTGTACATCAAGTAATTTTCGCGGGGGTTGTGGCGTTGTTGGTCCTCGCGATCGTGTCGATTGGCTTGTTTTTGCAAGCCCCTGCGCCCATGCTGGCGCTCACCGCCAGTCTGGCGATTTCCATTCCGCTGATCAGCATGCGCGACCAAATCCGTGCTGTCGCTGCCGCCAATTTTCAATTCAAAGCCCAGTTGGTGTTAGACATAGCAGTCGGCGTGACACAGTTTTCTCTCTTCCTATTACTCGCTTGGCTAAATGTGTTCTCGATAGTTTCGGTCAACGTGGCACTTGGGCTGGCTTGCGTGTTCCCAGTGCTAGCGTGGTTCTTCTCCCACCGTCGTGAACTGGAAGTCGATCGCTCTAAAGTGCTGTCGGACTGGACGCATAATTGGCATTACT
>JBBQRC010000824.1:0-1695 GCA_038215215.1 Pirellulales bacterium | reverse complement strand
TAAATGGCAGCATAAACGCTCACCGCCAATACCTTCGCTTCGAGCACCCCGGGTTACGCAATGCTCGCCCACGGGCTCGCAGCCGCTCACCCGGGGCTATCATCTGCCGCCACGCTGTGGCTGGTCAATCGAGTTGGACGAAGTGTTCGCAGTACCAATACAACGCCTTCGAAAATTCTCTCTGCTGGTGATGCACACAGAGAAAGGAGCGTGCATCTCATGGATTGTGTCGCAGGTTCATATCCCGTCTCTTCCTTTTGTGTTCTGGTGCCCTCTTCTGTACCGTTATTCCAAAGGAGAATCGCTGGGGATGAGGGGTCAAACTTTGAGGGAATCATTGTAGAAAAGAGTCGTTCGGAAGCCGCTCACCCCCAACCCTTCTCCCCCGAGTACGTGGGCGAGGGTAGCCAGATTATTGCTCAATGTTCGGTTATATTTGAAGGACAAAGTGAAGAAGCTGTAGTCAGCGTCAACATTAGCCAAGTATTTTCAAGCATTCTTTGATAGCCATCTCGGGCAGCAGCGCGGTGGTGGCAATGCCGGAAACGACTTTGGTAATGTTGTGATCCACTTTGTCAGGAATACTCCAGACGGAACCATCGGCTGTTGTGATGTAGACTGAAAGAGTGTGATGTCCGCTGCCCGGTCGCTCACCGATGATGTGGATGACGGTGCGGAGGCCATCAATCCCTTGGAAAAGTATTTCGCCGATCCGATAGCCGGCTCGTACACGTCCCGAATTCACCACCAGTAGCGGCGCGGCGACACGTCGGCCTGCGGCTTTCAAGCCGACACGGAGGCCGGTTACCAAGGGAAGTAATTGGTCATCGTCCATGGCGGCTAGCGCATTGAGACCTTCGGAGACAACGAGCACAGAATCAAACGGTTGCTCCGAAGAGTATCGCAACTCGCCAACGGTGACTCGCGATGCATCCGCAAGATGTTCACCGGAGGTCGGATGGAGGATGTAATCCTCTCGCGACTGGGCACGTGTGTCGAGTCGTATGGCATCAGGTAACGCTCGGACAAATTCATCATCCCATTGAAGCCAAATACAGCGTTTCGCGTCTTCGTAAATAGTACTGAGTTTCGCCTGCAGTTGCTCGTCAAGTTCCCAGGGTTGCTGGCCGTGTCCCGCGGCGATGAAGACGCCACGACTGCGGATTTCTGTTAACCGCTGACGGCCTTCTGCAATGATCGCGTCGTCAGCACGCAAGTCCCCCTTTCGCCGCTGGTACTGTAGGTAGACCCAAGTTGGATCACCGAAGTGTTGAGTCGGTTTCCCAGCGTTATCGATGACTTGCAACGCTTGAAAGAACCGCCACATGCGATCATTAACTCGATAGCCAAATTTCTCACGTAGCCGCACATGATCTTGGAACCCAGTGGTCAGGTATCCAAGCATCGGATCAATTTTCGTCGGCAGCGCCATCAAATAAGCGGGATTGGCCGGTGCCACTTGATCGAGGCACCAGTCGAGATCCTTCAAGGTCACGTCCATGTGCAGCGTAGAGCATACATCTAAGCCGATGGTGAGCCCGTGGAGTTTGCCCATGACGATATCTTCAAGGCAACAACGAACCAGTTGCTCCTTGTTGCGGAAAACTTCAGGGCCGATAAAACCCGCTACATCGTTGACGTGCACCCAGGCGTCTGGCGATTGGCCAGCCCGGGTGCGCGACTCACGCACTACCT
>JBBQRC010000823.1:0-1840 GCA_038215215.1 Pirellulales bacterium | reverse complement strand
TCTTTCGCGCCGTAAGACGCGGGTTTTCTTGTAATCGACTACGTAAACGATGCCGCTCGACTGCGTGTGTCGCGCCGCCAGTCCATCATCGCCAGGTTAACCAAGTCGAGCTATCGGAGTGCGACTGGAGTCGTCCCTTTTTGCAGGGCTGGGTCGAGGTCAAAGCGATCGAGATTCATCACTTTGTTCCAGACCGCAACGAAGTCCTTGACGAATCTCTCCTGCGAGTCGCCGCTGGCGTAGATTTCGGAAATGGCGCGAAGTTGCGAGTTCGAACCAAATACGAGGTCGACGGAGCTACCTTTCCACTTAACGTCACCAGTCTCGCGATCGAGTGCTTCGAAAAAGTATTCGCATTGAGGGGACTTCTTCCACACGATGTTCATATCGAGCAGGTTTACGAAGAAATCGTTGCTCAACGTTTCAGGTCGCTTGGTAAAGACACCCAGTTGCAAATCATCCGTATTGGCGTTGAGGACGCGGAGTCCGCCGATTAGCGCGGTCATCTCTGGAGCAGTGAGCGATAGCTTTTGAGCACGATCGACCAGCAATTCCTCGGCTGACCTGTCGATTTCGCGGCCGAAGAAGTTACGGAACCCGTCGGTGGTTGGTTCGAGCACGGCGAATGACTCAACGTCCGTTTGTTCCTGAGACGCGTCGGTACGTCCAAGCGTGAAAGGTACGCGAACTTCAAACCCGCCTTTTTTGGCAGCCGCTTCAACGGCGGCGCATCCACCGAGCACGATCAGGTCAGATAGTGAAATCTTTTTGCCACCGGTTTGCGAGCCATTGAACTCCTGTTGGACTTTCTCCAGCGTTTGCAAGATCTTCTTCAGCTCTGCAGGATTGTTGACGGCCCAATCCTTCTGTGGCGCAAGCCGAATGCGAGCTCCATTGGCTCCTCCTCGCTTATCGGTTCCCCGAAATGTGGATGCAGAAGCCCAAGCGGTCTCGACCAACTGCGAAATGGACAGCCCAGATGCAAGCAGTTTGCCCTTTAGCTTCGCAACGTCGGCTTCTGTAATCAGCTTGTGCTCAGCGGCCGGGACAGGGTCTTGCCATAGCTGGGGTGGCGCTACTTCAGGACCTAGGCAACGTGTCACCGGCCCCATATCGCGATGCGTCAGCTTGTACCAGGCCTTGGAAAAGGCACTGGCGAACTGGTCTGGATTTTCATGAAATCGCTTGGAAATCGGTGCGTAAATCGGATCCATTTTGAGTGCGAGGTCGGTGGTGAACATGATCGGCGCGTGGCTCTTTGAGGCATCGTGAGCATCAGGCACGATACCTTTGGCAGCAGGATCCTTCGGCGTCCACTGGTGTGCACCTGCCGGGCTCTTCGTTAATTCCCATTCGTAACCAAACAAGTTATCAAAGTAGCCGTTGGACCATTTTGTTGGAGTCGTGGTCCAGGCGCCTTCCAAGCCGCTCGTGATCGTATCGCCGGCATTGCCCGTGCCAAAAGTGTTTTTCCAACCGAGGCCTTGTTCCTCGATGCTGGCAGCTTCTGGAGCAGGGCCGACGTACTTGCTTGGGTCAGCGGCGCCATGAGCTTTCCCGAGCGTGTGTCCCCCGGCAATGAGCGCTACGGTCTCTTCGTCGTTCATCGCCATGCGACCAAACGTTTCGCGGATATCCTTGGCGGCGGCTAGCGGATCCGGTTTACCGTTAGGCCCTTCCGGATTGACATAGATCAGCCCCATTTGCACCGCTGCGAGAGGATTTTCCAGCTCGCGATCCCCGGAGTATCGTTTGTCCCCAAGCCACTGGCTCTCAGGTCCCCAATAAATGTCTTCCTGCGGTTCCCACACATCTGCACGACCACCAGCGAAACCGAAAG
>JBBQRC010000822.1:0-1904 GCA_038215215.1 Pirellulales bacterium | reverse complement strand
GCCATGGTGGATAGCGTCCAGTCTGCAATCCGCGGTCATTCCATCGCGCTAACTGAATCGCCCGCCACGCACTTCGGCTACGCGGGACTTGCTCCCGAACAACCGACCGCGGAACGCGTTGAGCAGATGGCGGGCAGCCAGACGGTCAACGAAGCGCGTTGGGCAAAGCACATGCAAGCGACCCTCGCCAAGATGGGCCGACTACCGGAAACGGTTCCTATGCCGATCCACACCTGGCAGTTTGGTGATCAACTCACCTGGGTGTTTTTGGGAGGTGAAGTGGTCTCGGAGTATCAAACAGCAATCGAGACCAACTTGGGTGCGGCGCAGACCTGGGTCGCGGCTTACACGGATGATGTGTTTGCTTACGTGGCCAGTGAACGCATGCGGGCAGAAGGAGGATATGAAGTCGATTCTTCGATGATCTACTACCTTCAGCCTGGACGTTGGCAAGCAGGGACACAAGCGCTGATTGAGCGTCGTGTGCGGGAAATCCGCGACGAATCGCAGGCTGAAGGTCAACCGCTGACCGCCGCAGAGGCCTTGGCTGCCGTGCGTGTGCCAGCCGGCTTTCGCGTCGAGTTGGTGGCCGCCGAGCCGCTGGTTCAAGACCCCATCAACGTTGCCTTCTCACCCGACGGAAGCGCTTGGGTGGTGGAGATGGCTGATTACCCGCTTGGCAATCGCGGGGGAGGGCGGGTCAAACGCTTGCGAGACAGCAATGGCGACGGACAACTGGATGATTCTCAATTGTTCCTGAGCGGCTTGTCGTATCCGACGAGTGTCTTGCCGTGGCGCGATGGCGCCCTGGTGATTGCAGCCCCCGACGTATTTTTCGCGCGGGATACCGACGGAGACGGCACGGCTGACGAACGCGAAACGTTGCTTCGGGGCATTGCGCCCGCCAATCCGCAGCACCGCGCTAGTGGTTTTGAGATCGGGCTCGATGGTTGGCTGTACTTATCTACTGGCGAATCGACTCGCGAATTGGAAAGCACGCGGAACGGCAAGAAATATGAGGTAGCGCACGACGATATCGCTTGGAATCCAGATACCGGGGAGGTAAGGCCTGTTAGCGGGCAGACGCAATTTGTGCGTGCTCGAGACGATTTTGGTAATTGGTTTGGTAATTCCAATAGCCTGCCGATCTATCAGTATGTGGTCGACCTGCGGTATCAGGCCAAGTCCGCCTTGGCGGGCGATTCAAAGCAGCACTTGCTAACGCCGGCTGTCGCACCTCCCGTATTCCCTCGTAGTCGTACCGTAGATCGGTTCAACGACTTGTTCGCATTGAATCGCTTCACCAGCGCTTGCAGCAGCATCGTCTGCCGCACTCCAGGTTTGGGCCCTGACATGATGGGTGCGGCGATCGTCTGCGAGCCGGTGCATAATTTAGTAGCGCGTTTTCGGGTAAAACCGACCGACAGCAGTTTTGTGGGCGAGCGATTCGAAGCGGATAAACAATTCGACTTTTTCACTTCGACCGATCCATTTAGCCGTCCCGTACGCGCCGTCAACGCGCCAGACGGAACGCTCTGGATCGTCGATATGACGCGTCAAGTGATCGAACATCCCGAGTGGATCCCAACCGCCTGGCAGGAGAGACTTAACCTGAGAAGCGGCGAACAACTCGGACGGATCTACCGCGTCTTCCACGAAAGTTATCAGCCCAGATCGTTGCCAATCGTGGGTCAGTCTAGCATCTCTCTACTGCCGAATTTAGCCAGTGAAAACGCTGCGTTGAGAGACCTCGCGCTGCTCCAGTTAATGTGGCACGGCGGAAAGGATGTCGGCAAAGACTTGCAGCGAATGGCCGTGGAGCATCCTAGTCCTTCTGTTCGCGTCTCTGCATTGGGTGCACTAGCCGCGACGCAGCAGTTGACAGTGGCCGACTGCGCAGCCAG
>JBBQRC010000821.1:0-1915 GCA_038215215.1 Pirellulales bacterium | reverse complement strand
ATCGAATGATCGTGCGATGGTCACGGTGGACGGGAGTGGCCACGTAACCATTTCAGATATCCCTGGTAAGGTTGCGGTGATGTTGCGTTTTCAGGGCCAGGTGGCTGTCTTTAACGCCTCCGTGCGATTGGGGGCTCCGGTCGATACCTTACCGCCGGTGAAGAACTTTATCGACGAGTTCGTGTTTGCAAACCTGACCGAGCTCGGTATTCCCCCTTCTCCTGTCTGTGACGATGCCACCTTTCTACGCCGCGTAACCCTGGACGTGGCGGGTCGTTTGCCAACTCCGGCAGAAACACAAAAGTTTCTCGCCAGTGAGGCGGCGGACAAACGTGAGCAAGTGGTAGATGGGCTGGTCCGTAGTCCCGAATATGCGGACTATTTCGCGAACAAGTGGACCGCGCTGCTGAAGAATCGCCGCGACGACGCTAGCGACTTGAAGTCGAATTTTGCTTTTCACGCGTGGCTGCGTGATAGTTTGTTGGCGAACAAGCCCTATGATCAATTAGTACGCGAGCTGCTGGCTGCGACGGGGACGGTGATCGGCAATCCTGCTGTAGCTTGGTACAAACGGGTGAAGGAACCAAAGCAGCAGTTGGAAGACGTGGCCCAACTATTTCTAGGGGTGCGCATGCAATGTGCCCAATGTCATCACCATCCATTCGAGCGCTGGAGTCAGGACGACTATTACAGTTTGTCCGCCTTCTTCAGCCAAGTTGGACGAAAGCCATCCAACACGCGGGGCGAAGATCTGATTTTTCATAAGCGCGGTCTGGCGACTGCAACCAACATTAAGACAGGAGTGGCATTAAAACCTGCGGCGCTTGGCGATGCGATGCCCGACATCGCCCCCGATGAGGACCCGCGTCTCAAGTTGGTCGACTGGATGGCCACAAAGACCAACCCGTTTTTCGCCAAAGCTTTGGTCAATCGTTACTGGAAACATTTTTTTCAACGTGGATTGATCGAACCTGAAGATGACATTCGCGACTCCAATCCAGCCACGAATCCGCAGTTGTTAGCCGCTTTAGAAAAGCATTTCATTGACAGCGGCTTTGATCTACAGGAACTCGTCCGCGTGATTACCTGTTCGAGTGCCTACCAACTGAGTTCACAACCGAATCAACATAATCTGGCCGATCGGCAGAATTATTCGCGCTACTACCCTCGACGACTGCAAGCGGAAATGTTGTTGGATGCAATTGACTCGTTGACTGAGGCACAGACCGACTTTCCTAACTTGCCGCCTGGCACTCGGGCGATCGCCTTACCCGATAATAGCTACAATCGTGCGTCCCCTTTTCTCAAGGTTTTTGGGCGTCCCGAGAGCGAGAGTGTGTGTGAGTGTGAACGCGTGCAATCCTCGAGCTTGGCGCAAAGTCTACATTTAATCAATGCTCAAGATATCAAGTCGAAACTGAATAAAGCCAACGGACGCGCCGACCGACTCGCCAAGAACGATCTGCCGGCTGAAGAAAAAGTTCGCGAACTCTATGGCGTCGCGTTTTCGCGGGCACCACGGACGGATGAATTGGCAGTGGCTGTTGCCTACATCGAGGAACCTCGCACCGACGCGGCAGGTATGCCGGTCGATCCGCAGCGGGCCAAGCAAACCAATTTTCAAGATTTGGTGTGGGCGTTGATGAACACCAAAGAATTCTTATTCAACCATTGATTGGGTTTCCATGACTCGACGAATCATTGCTCTTGCGCTAGTGTGCCTCGCGGCGTTACCGTCGGCCGAGTGGGCCATGGCACAATCCGTGTGTCTGCCTGCACCGCGGTTGCTGACGACGAAGCCCATGGGCGGGACGGTTGGCGCCCAGGTCGAAATTGGCATCACGGGTGAGAATATCGACGATGCGGATGAACTCTACTTTTCCGACCCACGGATCACCGCTACTCGCAAGTTAAA
>JBBQRC010000820.1:0-1922 GCA_038215215.1 Pirellulales bacterium | reverse complement strand
GCGGCCTGGCTGTGGTCGGAGAGCACGAAGATATTGCCGAAGCGCGCTTGGAGTTTGCCAGCGGCTGCATCGCTTCGCTGCGTGTCTCCCGCCTAGCCATCAAAGCCACCCGATGTATGCAGATTTTTGCCAGTCAGTGTTACGCCAACATCGATTTTTCCGCCTCGGAAGTACAGTTAATCAAGCCCAGCGAGGCTATCCTAAGACGCGATATTTCTCTCGACAAATTGACGTCGCAACAGCGCATGGCTGCTAAAGATTCAATCTACGGCGACTTACTACAGGTGAACACCCTCAGCGCGCCCAGTCGCAACGCGATTCTCGACGAACACAATGACTTTGCCTTGAGCATCCGCTCTGGTTGTGCGCCGGCCGTCAGCGGTGACGATGGCTTTCGCGCCGTTGATGTGGCTGCGCGCGTTCTCGAAGCCATTGCGGAACATCGTTGGGATGGAATTCGTAGCAAGCCCTGGCGGATCGGTGCACTGGCCGAAGTCATGCCTCACATAATCCGACTTCCCAATGCGAACTCAACCTCACCCGCCGAACATCGACGTGCCGGTTAGTGTTATCACGGCAGCGTCGCCATTACCGCCAATCCAAACCCTGCGGCAATTGGTTTAAGTTTCGAGGCTCGCTGTCAGTAATCACGACCATGTCTTCAACGCGTACACCACCGTGCAGGCGGCTGTATAAACCCGGTTCAATGGTAAAGACTTCGCCAAGTAACAATTGGCCCCCACGATCATCCAGTAAAATGGGTTCGTGGCACTCGAGCCCAATGCCGTGTCCGGTACCATGCGGCATGACAGGATCGTCAGCGATCTCACCGCGAGCAAAGCGATATCCTTTTTCGGCCAGGGCAGCTTTCGTAGCGGCATGCACTTCGTCCGCGGTAACGCCGGCCCGTGCAATTTGGGTGGCCCGTGCTTTTGCCGCCACCACTGCCCCATGCATTTGATGCATCACATCCGTGGGATCGCCATGCACCACCGAGCGCGTGCAGTCGCCCCAATACGATGTTTCTAAGCTGCGCGGAAAAATGTCGACGATCACCGACTCGCCCGTCCGTAGTACTCCGCTACCTCTCTCGTGGCAATCCGCCGACTGCGGTAGCGAAGCCACAATGGAGTCATGTGGCGTGCTGTACCCGAGATCCAGCAAGTAAACGCTGATCATCTTGCGCAGCCGCTCACTCGTTAAAACTTGACCTTGATGTTCCAGTACGCCGTCGCGATTGGCCTTTGCCCGAGCTACCGTTTGACAAGCCATGAGCATCGCTGCTTCGGTGGCACCCTGAGCGGCTTGGAGCCAATCGAGTTCCTGAGCATCTTTGACGCGGCGCTCGAGCACTCCGAGCTCAGCGGAATACTCGACCGCCAGCCCCGCTTGCTGCAAATGCCAGGCGAAAATAAAGGGGAGCGTTCGATCCGTAATAACCGTCGTCACGCCGGCGCGTCGTACACACTCGGCAACTGCTTGTGCGGTGGCGGTCGCGCGATCGCCCGACAAACCACCGGCCGGCGCGTAGTCCGCCGGACAACTGACCCGATCGACTCGCACCTGCTTGACTGCGCGATCCTTTTCGATGTCCCGTACCATGAACTCCGTCCACTGAAGTCCATCATCGCCGAAGGCAAGCCACGCCGCTGGATCTCCCACCGCAAAACGCACGCGATGATAAAAGGCTGGGTTTTCGCTAGGAATCCCAGCTAGCAGCGTCGCAGTTTTAATTATTGCCATCGAGCACCTTGCGCTATGTCTTATAGTAAACCAACGTCAATCGATGTTCTTTTCTAGCACATGCGTGCGACGATGCAAAGTTACCCTCTTGGCCAGACGTATCTTAGCCTACGAAGCTTGGATAATATTCGCAAGCAGCGAACGCGTTGTTAACAGATCGTCAGTTCGGTGTTACAACT
>JBBQRC010000819.1:0-1958 GCA_038215215.1 Pirellulales bacterium | reverse complement strand
CCCATCTCATCCGCACGCGTAATACCGGCAGCCCCAAGGCAACAAATCAGAGCGAAAATTGGGGGTAAAACCGCAAACGCGCTCGCTTGCGCGAAATCGTCAGCCAGTCGTCTGATACAGGACACGCGGATGGACACTACTGAGCTCCGGTGCAAGGCGGGGAAAAGGGTGGAAGCAAAACGCTATACAAGGTAGGAGAGGGAGCTTTTGCCAATTTTCAGTATAACAACTTGGCCGTCGCGGCAGAACTGCTGGGCGGACACATTTAGGTCAAGTTGCTGCTCCTATAGCCGACCCCCGAAGCGATTGCGTCTCCGATCTAGGCGGCGCACTGCGATCACGGTATGTTTTCTAACGGCGGGATCCTTTGTTGATTGAGAGGTTAGATGATGGCTAGGTTCAGGGCATTGATCCGCAGCACGTGGTGGTTGTGGGTTGGCTTTTTTGTTGGTGGAACTCTTTTGTCCGTGCTGGATAAAGTCTTCCTAGTCACTTTCCCCATCTGCATTTTCACGTTTTTCTGGTTTGCCTATATCCGGTACGACGAGGAAGGGAATTTCAAAGGAAGTTAGCCAGTCAACGCTGTTTGGCAACCCACTCGTCACCCGCAGCGGAACGGCAATACCACCGCACAGGTTTACCGTTGCCTAAGACGTGCCGCAGGAGTGCCTTGGCCAGGTGCGCTGTCAGAGCGCATATTCCGCTGAAGTGGGCTGAAAGCGTTCTTGCCCTGAGTTGAGCTTTACCTTCGCCACGGTAGAAGGGGGTTTTCTTGCCGCCGTTCGGCAACTTCGGGGAACATCTGCTGGAAGGTCGATTCAAGCTGCGGGAAGGCTTTGCGCTGCATGCTCAAGTTGTCGAGGGTCCCGCTAACTTCGATCATCATCGCGGAAGCATAACGCGACTCAGCCAGGAGCGGGTCAAGTACATTGCGAACGAGCATGCGACGTCCGACGTAGGTGTAAAGTTCAAGTTGAATTTCGCGCCGCAGGTTGGTCCAGCCGCTTCCCACCAGTCTCAAAACGTCCCCTTCGCAAACCACGTTTAACGGGATGCGATCGCCATCAATGGTGAATTGAATATCGGCTGAGTTGAATGCGGCGTCGTCGCTGTTGACGGAAGTGAGGCTGAGCAGACGTATCATGAATGGCAATTGGTACAGCTTGGCGTCGCTCAAATGGATATTGCCCGCTCCGTTGTAGGTCTGTGGATTCCAAGGGACTCCGTTAAATTCCAGCCCGGCGTCACAGCGCGCCTGAGTGGTAGCTCGGTTAACACCGACATCTTGCAGTAGGGCAGATAAGTCAGCGCCCTTCAGGTCGGCTTTGACATAGAACTTGCCGGTATCGAGACGACCGTGTCCGGCAATCGATAGGCTGCCGGCGAGTGCATCGGCGGTCATGGCCGCGGGCGGACTACCTTCGTCCGATGGCAAGACTTCACCAATGTCGGCGCCAAAATAGAGTTGGCTGCCCAACAGCGCAAACGGTCCGTTCAGTTGCGTTACCGGGACACCGCGAACCGTCATCGCGTCCATCTTGACCCGACCACTGGCGCGCACATCGCGACGATCATTTTGCCCTTGCACCCAAATCGTCCCGCGCATTGCATCAACATAGTTGCCTTCACCAAGCTGCCCATCCTCGATATCCAGTTGGCAATTCCAACTGGTCGAAGGACCTTCTTGGCTGGTGGGTGTGAGTACAATCTCGCTGTGTCCCAACACGCTGAGCGGTCCACGAAAATCGAGATTGATCAGCGATTGACGAATACTGGCCGGTAGCGCCCGCAGGAACTGATTGTCGATCATCAAGCGAGTTGACGGGAGCCAATGCATGCTGGCGATCCACTGTTGTTTTTCGACCTCGCGATAACAGTTTCCCTCCAGGGAAACGCGACTGGGGCCGTTGGTGGCGGAGGCCGAAGAGATCTGAATCCTGCCAGGGGAGTACGTGATA
>JBBQRC010000818.1:0-1958 GCA_038215215.1 Pirellulales bacterium | reverse complement strand
AAACAGAGTCAATTGATCCTCAGGCAACGACACTTGGTCTGTTTGGCTGTGGCGGTCGCGCTGGTTTCGACCACTTGCTGGGCTCAGCCAGCCGTGGAATTCAACCGCGACATTCGGCCAATTCTGTTTGATAACTGCTTTTCATGCCATGGTCCCGATGCGAATTCCCGCGAGGCAGATCTGCGACTTGACGATCGTCAGTGGGCGATCGATGCCGGGGCCATCACGCCGGGAAAACCGGATGAGTCCGAGCTCGTTACCAGACTGTGGAGTGACGACGAAGACTTGATCATGCCTCCACCCAAGTCGCATAAGACTTTGACAGAGGAACAAAAGAAGTTGCTCAAGGCCTGGGTCGAGTCGGGCGCCGAGTACCAACCGCATTGGTCCTTTATCGCTCCGAAAGCGGTGCCTCCCCCTCAAGTTCATACCTCGGCCTGGGTACGCAATCCGATCGATAGCTTTGTGCTGGCACGGCTGGAAACGGAAAAACTGCTACCTGCCCCTGAGGCTGATTTACGCACGCTGGCACGCCGCGCGTCGCTGGATATCACCGGCCTCCCCCCGTCGTCGCAGCAACTCAACGAGCTGCTGAACGATCCTGCGGAAAATGCGTATGAAAAATATGTCGATCGCTTGCTCGAGTCGAATCGCTGGGGCGAGCACCGCGGACGTTACTGGTTAGATTATGCCCGCTATGCAGATACCCACGGGATCCACTTCGATAACTACCGCGAAATGTGGTCGTATCGCGATTGGGTCATCAACGCCTTCAACAAGAACATGCCCTTTGATCAATTCACCCTCGAGCAACTGGCCGGGGACTTGCTGCCCAATCCAACCTTGGATCAGCGGATCGCAACCGGCTTTAACCGTTGCAACATAACCACTAACGAAGGTGGCATCATCGACGAAGAGTACGCGGTGCTGTACGCACGCGACCGCACGGAAACCACCTCCTTAGTCTTCCTCGGACTAACGACCGGCTGCGCCGTCTGCCACAACCATAAATTTGATCCGGTTACCCAAAGCGATTTTTACGCCCTGTCGGCGTTCTTCAATAACTCCACGCAGAATGTTCGCGACGGCAATATCAAAGATACGCCGCCGATCTTGCAAGTACCACTGGCCGAAGATCGTGAATTAATGACCCAACTACGATCGCAAGTGGCAAATGGCGAAGCCCGACAAGCGGAATTGAGAGCGACGTCGCAGGCGCCATTTGATGAGTGGCTGAAGCAACCGGAGAGGGCCTATGATTTAAGTTGGAATCGCACACCGGCAGAGGGCCTGCTGCTGCAGATGCCCCTAGACGAAGGGCCCAACGATTTCATTCATTTGACCGCCGCGGGTGTGCCTCAGCGACTAGCCGTGCCGGCGACGGCCACTTGGTCTGAGGGGCAACTCGCTCGGCAAGCTTGGGTCAACGGCGAACAAAATCGCGTGCAATTACCGGCTATCGGTGACTTTGAGAACAACGATTCCTTTTCATTTGGTGCTTGGTTGTTCGTGCCACCCAACGCCAGCGGCGCAGTGTTTGCGCGGATGAACGAAGCTGAGGATTTCCGCGGCTGGGATTTGTGGCTGCAAAATGGCCAAATCGGTTCACATATTGTCTCCGCGTGGCCCAAGAACGCACTGAAAGGTGTCACGGCTCAGAAATTGCCCGAGAACCGTTGGGTGCACGTCTTTGTAACCTACGATGGCACGTCCAAGCCCGAGGGACTGAAGGTCTATATCGACGGTCGCGACCAGAAACTGACTTTCGAAGCCCAGTCGCTGACCGGTTCGATTCGCACGACAGTTCCCTTTTCTTTGGGGCAGCGCCATACGTCCTCTCCCACAGGCGGTGTCCGCGTTCAGGACCTGCGAATCTACAGTCGCCAACTGAACGCGGCCGAAGTCGACACTCTGCGAACCCATCCTCGTTTAGCTTACTTGGTCGCCAAACAAACACC
>JBBQRC010000817.1:0-1974 GCA_038215215.1 Pirellulales bacterium | reverse complement strand
CAAAAGCGGCCGACCAGACCTCGAGCGGCTGAGCCAGAGCGGCCGCCACCTGGCTTCCAAATGGCTTGGTGCGTGCCCTGCTTTTATCTTTAGTTTTAGCTCCCGAGCTTTCAGCTAAATCGTCGGCTTCGGCGTAACGAGGATCAATCCAGTCCATTTGTGAACTCGTTTCTATTAAATTGTTGGGCACATTGTAGCTGCACGGCTCACGGTGAGATACGAGATGTGGATTTTAAGAGATGTTGATATGATGAGACTCAGCGTGGCACAGCAATTTTTTAACAGTGCACTTTAGCTGTGCACTTGGCGGGCGGAGGGCACGGTCAAACGATTGCTGTTTGTGAGCCACCATTTTGCTTCCCGATCGCTCGATGTCAAAGACGTCGCCTAAAGTAAACTAAAAATGATTGAAATGCCAACAAAACTAACTTCCCTCTGCTTACAAATGCTGACTTGCGTGCTATTGACATCGCTGGGGTATGCTCAAGAGAGCGCTGTGGGGCCGTGGGCGGGTCGCGAGAAGCTCTTGGCTAAGGTGGAAAACATGTTTGGTGATCCACCTGGCATGACGCGCATCGGCAATGAGAGTCGCGTGTGGGTCGATCGCAAATCCAAGCGCGTCGTGGTGGATGGCTACATCGCGCTTCGCATCGGGCAACTGGAAATGCTGGCCTGTCCGGTCGGCACCAAAGAACATGAATCGGTTGTGGCAGTGTTCAGCAAAGCGCAGGTCGTGCATGCTGGCTTATTGGCTATCGGTGCGAAAACCGGCACACCCGTCGCCTGGGAACCGAAATACAAAGCACCCACCGGCAGCGAAATTCAAGTGTTCGCCTTATGGAAAGATGCCAACGGTAAGAAACACAACATTGACACTCGCAAGTGGGTGCATCAGTTGGGCACCGCCAAGGAGACGCTCAACACTAACTACGTTTTTGCTGGCAGCAAGATGTGGAAAGATCCTGATACGGGTGAAGAGCTTTATCAAGCGGAGAGTGGCGATCTCATTTGCGTGTCGAACTTTTCTACCGCCACGCTCGACGTACCTCTGGACAGTTCCCAGGCCAATAGTGGCCTGATGTTCGCTGCCATGACAGAGGCCATTCCCGAAGTAGGAACGCCCGTCCGATTGGTCTTGCAATTGGTTGATGGCGATAAATTAAAGTCCCCGCAGTCTGCCACCGAGGCGGAGAAATCGTTGTTGGAAGTCGCAGCAGACGCTCCTCACGCGACGACCGATCAGTCCCAGTCGCCTGCTGCAGCCAAGCTTCAGCCTCCCGCAACCGACGGAGCGAAATCAGCGCCCCAAAATTGAGCTCAGGCGCAGGACGCCGGCAGCCCTGGAATGCGGTCGGCGTCGTGAAAGTGGTTTTTCGTGGCTCACGAAGGCAAATTTCTAGGTCGCGGCGAGTTGGAGGCGTTACCACCGTCAATCTTGGTTGGATTCTGTCAAGCTTGGCCGGATTCAGCTGATTTCTCATGGTGGAGTGTGGGGAGAGCGCAATTCTGTAGCCTAAGCTTGTGGACGTTTGTTCCGGTCCAAGAATGTCTAGCCCTCTTCCGCTTGTTCCACTTTGCAACTGGAAACGCTGCGGCATAGCGGCAGATTTACGAGAATTCCCCGATGCCACCAGAATCTGAATCGCGCCCAAGTTCCGAAATCCCGGCGCAAAAATGCTCCCCTTGGTTGCTGTTTGCCATGCCCGTCATGGTCGGCGTGGCACTCGGCATGCTTGTCAGTATCATCCGTGGCTTGCAGGAAGTGGACACGCGGTCCATCTACCTTGGGCTAGACGGCATGCGACTGCCGCTCGCGACTGCTTTGACCAGTTTGATTGGACTTGGGATGGCGATCCTGCTGTGGCGTCCCGCCATCAAGACGCTGGTTGTCTCCGCTGCAACGTTCTGTGTAATGAGTGGCACGTTAATCGCCTTGGTACGGATCGATAGTTTTTACGGCAATATGCTGCCGCG
>JBBQRC010000816.1:0-1992 GCA_038215215.1 Pirellulales bacterium | reverse complement strand
GAAATATCTCTGATGTCGACCGTCAATGGTGGGCGTTTTTGCCAGTTAAGAAGGTGCAGCCGCCTGTAGAAGCGCGGGATGCTTGGTCGCAAACAGAGCTTGATCGCTTCGTCTGGAAAGCTTTGGCCGATCAGGAAATGCAGCCCGCTCCTCAAGCCGATAAGGTCACGCTACTGCGTCGGCTCTACTTTGATTTGATCGGGCTGCCTCCTGCTCCCCATGAAATCGACGATTTCGTGGAAGATCAGTCTCCAACTGCTTGGCCTACCCTCGTCGATCGGCTTTTGGCCGACGAGCGCTACGGTGAGCACTGGGCACGTTTTTGGTTGGACTTGGTTCGATTTAGTGAGTCAGATGGCTGGAACCAAGACGCGTTTCGCCCCCATCTGTGGCGATATCGTGATTATGTCGTCAACGCCTTCAACCAGGATATGGCCTATCCGCGTTTCGTTCTGGATCAATTAGCGGGCGATGAAGCCGCCGACGATTATCCCAGTGGCTTGGTTGCGGCCGGCTTTCTGCGATTGGGAGTCTACGAGTACAACCAACGCGATGCGCGTGGTCAATGGAACGACATCATGAATGAGATGACGGACGTCACTGGCGACGTCTTCTTGGGAATGAGCTTGGCCTGTGCGCGGTGCCATCAGCACAAGTTCGACCCCATTCCACAGCAGGATTATTTCAAGCTCAGGGCGTTCTTAGAGCCGGTCTGTTGGCAGGATGAATTAGTGGCAGCCACCGCTGATGAGAAGCAAGCGCAGCGGGAGCAATTCTCTGCTTGGGAACAGGCAACCCAATCGGTTCGCGACCAGATCGCTGAATTGTTGGAGCCGTATGAAACTCGGAAGTGGAAATCGACCGTCGACAAGTTTCCGCTGGACATTCAAGCTTGCTATTACATGCCCGCACAAGAGCGCACCTCTTGGCAGGAGCAGATGGCTTATCTGGTTTCGCGTCAGTATTTGGAAGAGGGTGGTGGGCCATTCAAATCCATGAAGAAGGAGGATGCAGAGCGGCACGAAGCACTTCTCAAAGAACTTGCTACCTTCGACCATCTAAAACCAAAGCCATTGCCGGAGGTGATGACCGTCGGTGAATTTCCTGGCTTAGTCTCACCCACTTTTATTACCGAGGACGCCTCGCGCAAGCCCATTGCACCAGGATTTCTTGAGGCGCTCTCGAGCGTGGAAGGGTTGCCTTCAGTCTCCGAGTTGACCGAGCAAAAAGGGGGGGCCGGAGCGGCAGGGTCTGGCGGTGGGCGGGCAGCGCTGGCAAAGTGGATTGGCGATCCCAAAAATCCGCTAACGACGCGAGTCATTGTGAATCGCATTTGGCAACAGCACTTCGGCCAGGGAATTGTGTCGACGTCCAGTGACTT
Source organism: Pirellulales bacterium (assembly GCA_038215215.1). Lineage (GTDB taxonomy): Bacteria > Planctomycetota > Planctomycetia > Pirellulales > Pirellulaceae > Aureliella. Next base: position 611 of record JBBQRC010000816.1, on the reverse strand, counting down.
TGGGCATCTGGGAGACCCGCCAACTCATCCCGAACTGCTTGATTGGCTAGTCACTAACTTCATCGAGCAGGGATGGAGCATGAAGCAATTGCACAGGCAAATTCTTCTCTCCGCAACCTGGCAGCAATCGTCGCAGCACCCGCAAGCGACGGAATTTCAGGTTCGGGATCCTGGCGAACGTTTACTGTGGCGGTCACGTGTGCGGCGGCTGCAGGCTGAACAAATTCGCGATGCCATGCTGCTTGCCAGCGGTGAGTTGTCTACTGCCTTGGGTGGGCCAAGTGTCACAGAAGACGAGTCACGACGCTCGTTATACGTTAAAAGCTTCCGCAATCAGAACGATACTTTTTTGCATGGGTTCGACATCGCCAACGGTCTGCAAAGCGTGGCTGTTCGCGATTCGACCACGACTCCAATCCAATCTTTGTTACTATTGAATGGTAAGGTCACCCTAGGCTATGCAGATAAATTAGCCCGCAGGTTGTTGGCCGAAGAACGAGCGCTTGAGCCCACACTCCTTCAAGCGTTTCGGTGGACTTGGGGCAAAGAGCCCAGCGAGCACGAACTCGAGTTAGCTCGGCGATTTGTAACGCTCGGCGTCGGTGAGGACG
>JBBQRC010000815.1:0-2249 GCA_038215215.1 Pirellulales bacterium | reverse complement strand
AAACTGGTGCATCCACTAAACTTGCATCTGCCCTCCGAGAATGGTTCAATAGGGCATTGCGGACGGTTCCCACATCAGGAGCCGTGCTGCTGGAGGAGTTGAGTGGACATCAGTTGCTATGGGGAGTTACCAGGCATGTCTGTAGGTCTGTTTCGCCTGTTTCGAATGGCCTGCCTGTTGGCAGTCATAGGTAATGCCCGCGCCCACGCAGCGTCCAGTGAAGAAGAAGCGTTTTTCGAGACGAACATTCGGCCCTTACTGGCAAGCTCGTGCATCGAATGCCACGGCCCGAAGAAGGCGAGTGGCGGTTTGCGGCTCGATTCGCAAGCGGCTTTGACGAAGGGTGGTGATAGTGGACCCGTGGTGGCGCCCGGCAATGGCGAGTCGAGCTTGCTCGTGCGGGCGATCCAACACGATCCTGACTTCGAAATCCGCATGCCCCCTGAAAAGCCCTTGTCAAAACGTGCCATCCAGGATCTGACCCGCTGGGTCGAGTCTGGAGCGGAGTGGCCTGCCGCGATCATCACACCCATTGCCAGCGACAAGCATCACTGGGCTTTTGAACCACTCCAAACAGTTGCCATCCCAGCTGATCCAAGCGGCTGGGGAGCCCAACCGATCGATCGGCTCATCGCCGCTGCACAGCGTGAAAATGATGTGGTCCCGGTACAACCTGCCAGCCGGCAGGCACTGCTGCGTCGCGCTTATTATGACCTTGTCGGTCTTCCTCCCACAGCCGAGCAAGTCGAAGACTTCCTGGCAAACGATGCACCCAATGCGTTCGCATCGGTCGTTGACGAGTTGCTGAGCTCGCAACGTTACGGCGAGCGCTGGGCGCGGCATTGGCTCGATCTGGTGCGTTACGCGGATACCGCGGGGGACAACGCGGACTACCCCATCCCACAAGCGTATTTGTATCGCGACTACGTTATCGATGCCTTGAATGCGGATCTGCCGTACGATCGCTTCTTACATGAGCAATTGGCAGGCGACCTGCTAGCCCAGCAGGCACCCGAGTCCGATTATGCTCGCCTAGTCATCGCCACTGGCTTTATCGCCCAATCGAAACGTATTGGCACGCGCGAGCTAGAGGATATGCACCTAATCATCGAAGACACCCTGTCGACCCTTGGTCCGGCCATTCTCGGCTTGTCGCTGCGCTGCGCTCGCTGTCACGATCACAAATTCGATCCATTGACGATGGAAGATTATTATGCCCTCTACGGCTTCTTTGCCAGCACACAATATCCATTTGCTGGCGCGGAAGAGGTGCGTAAGCAAACCAAGTTTGCGCCCTTGATTCCAGCTAAGCAAGTCCAACAGTTGATTGCGGGTCATAAAGCTGATATGGCCGAAATCCAGTCACAGATCGAAGCGTTGGAGAAAAATGCGGTTGTCGTAACTGGTGGCGACGTATCGCCAGAGGCTCGCCAAGCGGAAACCGAGCAGCAACTGAAATCGCTGCGTGACGAGCTGGCGAGTGTGGAAAAGGCAGATCCACTTGCTGGCGTGGCCACCGCCTACGCGGTTGGAGAATTGGAACCCGTCGACGTGGCCATTCAGATTAACGGCAACCCCCATTCGCTTAGTAAGTTGATCGCGCGCCGCGGCGCACCCAAGATACTCGATGATAGCCCACTCAGTATTCCCTCAGGGACCAGCGGTCGTTTGGAGTTGGCGCAATGGCTGACCACGAAAGCTAGTTTTCTGACGGCCCGGGTGATGGCCAATCGCATCTGGCAATACCATTTTGGCAAACCGCTTGTCCCAACTCCTTCGGACTACGGTTTTCGCGGTACTCCACCAACTCACCCCAAATTGTTGGACTGGTTGGCCAACGAGTTTATCGCCTCCGGTTGGTCGATCAAATCGCTGCATCGCACGATTATGTTGTCCAAGACCTATCAACTGGCGACTGTTGCCGATGCGCACAACGTCGACGTCGATGCCGGGAATACATGGTATTGGCGGTTCGATCGTCAGCGATTGGATGCAGAGTCGCTGCGTGACACGCTACTGATGCTCGGTGGTGCCATCGATTTGAATCGGCCCGGTCCACACCCTTTCCCCGAGCCCTCGAAGTGGCGTTACACGGCCCATCATCAATTCAATCAGGTCTGTTACCCGTCGGATCATCGTAGTGTTTACTTGATGGTTCAGCGACTGCACGCACATCCGTACCTGTCGCTGTTTAACGGCGCTGATCCAAGCTTGTCGACACCCAGTCGCGATAAGTCCACCGTGGCCTT
>JBBQRC010000814.1:0-2266 GCA_038215215.1 Pirellulales bacterium | reverse complement strand
GCCGGATGGCCCGGACGACGGGACGGTTGCCCCGTGGGCGGTGGTCGCCTCGTTGCCTTTTGCCCCGGAGATCGTGCTGCCGACGGTTCGGCATTTCAAGGAGGTGTACCCGCAGATCACGGGCAAGTATTGCTTGAAGTGCAGCTTCAATTTGACCTTTCCGCAGGAGTCGGAGGGCAAGCCCGGCTGGACTTCGGCATACCATTACGGAATCAACCTGGGGCCGGTCGTGTTGGCGTGCGAGAATTACCGCTCAGGCTTAGTCTGGCGATTGACGCGGCGTTGCCCCTACGTCGTCACGGGGTTACGTCGCGCGGGATTTACGAATGGCTGGCTATGAGGAGACCAAACGATGCCTGATCGGCTGATGCGCTGCGGCAAGCATCACGCCACGGAACGTCGGGGACAGGCAAAGTGAAAGTCGGAATAACAAAACAGTATCAACAACCATCAACAAAGGAACATGACCATGAATGAATCGAAATCGGTGACCAAAGACCCAATCTGCGGAATGACCGTTGACAAGGCCACCGCGATCCACGCCGAACGGGATGGAGAGACGGTCTACTTTTGCAGCGAACATTGTCGCCAAAAGTTTTTGGCCAAGCCCAACGCTGCCAAGCCCATGCCTATGCATCCCTATCCAAAATTCGCCGCGATGATCGCGACATCCACGGTAGTGATGTTTGGCCTCATGTATCTCAATACCTACGCGTTGGACCACATCTTCTTCAGCGAAACCCGTGCTTACATGGCAATTGTCATGGGGGCGACGATGGCCGTTATCATGCTCGGCTTCATGCTGAAGATGTACGACAATCCAAAAGCGAACATTTGCATCTTTGCGCTCAGCGCGGTTATTTTCGCAGCGTCACTTTGGGTCGTGCGCAGTCAGGCGACGGTCGAGGACGTTTCCTGGATGAAGGCGATGATCCCGCACCATTCGATCGCGATTCTGACGAGCGAGCGCGCACACATTTCCGATCCGCGTGTTCGGAAGCTCGCGGACGGCATTATCGAAGCGCAACGCAAAGAGATCGCCGAGATGAAGGCGCTAATCGAAGACATCGAGACGAAACGATGAAGCCATCTCGGCAAGATACCGGCTCTAATGCTTCCGACCCCAAACGCTGCGGATAACTTCCGAACATCGTAGGCAAAGTAAATTCTGATATGCCCATCAATCATCAGTTGAAAAGTTCAGCAAGCCCAGTCGAGGCTAGCCGCGAGCCCTCGTCTCTTCTGGCAATCAACGGCGGCTCGTCGAGCATCCGGTTTGCGCTATATGAGGAGTTCGAACCGTTGCGGCGGCGGCTGGTTGGGAAGGTGGATCGCGTCGGTCTGAGCGGCACGAATTTGACCTTCGAGGACTCCGCCGGAACACCCGCAGATCGTCGCGCTATCAACGCGGATGATCGCCAGTCAGCCGTCAATTTTCTACTGGATTGGCTCGAAACGCAGCAGGTGTTCGCCTCGGTCAGAGCCGTGGGACACCGAGTTGTACATGGGATGACGCATACCGAACCGGAACGAGTCACGCCAGAGTTACTCGATGAATTGCACCGCATCACGCCGTATGACCCTGAGCATCTGCCGCTTGAGATCGAATTGATGGAGGCGTTTCGCCAACGCCATCCTGCATTACCTCAGGTGGCGTGTTTTGACACCGCGTTTCACCGCACCATGCCGCGAGTCGCCAGTCTGCTGCCGATTCCGCGGCGCTACGAGGCGGCTGGCGTTCGCCGTTATGGCTTCCACGGATTGTCTTACGAGTTCCTTATGGATGAGTTCACACGCGTCGGCGACCCGGCGGCAACGAAGGGACGCGTGATCCTGGCCCATCTCGGTAACGGCGCGAGCCTTGCCGCCGTACGCGACGGCAAAAGCATCGACACCAGCATGGGCTTCACGCCGACGGCGGGATTGGTGATGAGCAGCCGCTCGGGAGACCTCGATCCGGGACTGGTCTCCTACTTGGCGCGCACCGAGCAAATGAGCGCGACGCAATTTCAGAAAATGGTGAATCACGAGTCCGGGCTGCTCGGCGTTTCTGAGACCAGTTCCGACCTGCGGGAATTGCTCGCGCAGGAAGCCAAGGACGTGCGTGCAGCGGAAGCCGTGGCGATGTTCTGCTACCAGACGAAAAAGTGGATTGGCTCCTTCGCTGCGGCGCTCGGCGGATTGGACACGCTCGTTTTCGCCGGTGGCATCGGCGAAAATGCGCCACTCATCCGCACACGAATCTGTGAGGGACTCGGCTTCCTTG
>JBBQRC010000813.1:0-2274 GCA_038215215.1 Pirellulales bacterium | reverse complement strand
AATCCCTATCCGCTGATCCAAGCTGCGGATTTGCTGTGTATTCCCAGCCAATATGAAGGTTTGCCAAACGTGGCCCTAGAGGCCATGGCACTCGGTACCAGCCTGGTGGCGACGGCCTGCAGCGGCTCGCTTGAGAAGCTAATTGGTGACAACCAGCGCGGTGTGCTTGTCCCTGTGGGTGAGTCCGAACCACTGGGGCGCGTGTTCCTTGACCGAATAGCCGATCCTACCACTTGGCAGACTCGATCTGCGGCGGCCTTAGAGTGGGTCGAAGCTCAGCATGCGTTTGCCCCCTGGCTGGAACGGATGCAAGACCTCCTGGAGCATGCCGCTCGCCTGCGCCGGTGAATCGCCGGTGCGCGAAGCAACGTGGTCAGGACGTCGGAGAAAGGCTGTTCTGTGCGGATCAGAACTTCCAACGAAATTCAATTCGGCTGCCAGCGATGTCACTCTCATGGCGACGCCAACCGTACATACCGTCCGCACGAAATATCCATCGATAGCTGAGTGGTCGCTGGTAACGAACCCCGGCCGCGTATTGATCACCTGGTGTTCTGCGGAACTGTTCGCTTCCAGTGACACCAAGTGCGGCCAACTCGAGCACCAATTGTTGAGAAAAATTATTGCCGAGCAGATTGACCCCTACCGCGCCGCCGTAGCTGTTATTGGCGGTGGCGTCGAGCGTTGGGAAGTTAGTCAGCGCATCGAACTCAAAGTTGATGCCGGTGTTCCGCAAGATGCCCCCGGAAACGGTTGCGCGTGCGACGCTCTGAGGTCTACCCGAGCCATAGAAAAAGTTGGCGTAAGGGACGATAGTGTTGGGGCGAGAACTGATGAGCGAATTCTCAAGCAGGATCAGGTAGCCATCCGCCGTGCGTTGCTCGCTGGGTAGCGATTGTCCCGAGTTGCTGATGAAACGAATGGAGTTCGACAAGTACGTCAAATAGCGTCTGGTGAAAGCGATCGATGCATTGTGGTAGCTGCGATCGCCCCGCACGCGGTCGTACACGAAGGCATAGTCTGCTTCAATGTAACCCTCGTAGGCCTCAATAAACGACGCCGTGCCGAGGATTTCGGCTGCATTGTTGTCGCCTTGGAAGGCATCACTGGTGACTTGATCCGAGGCAGCGAAGAACGTGACATCCAAGTTGGACCAACCCAGCAGCGGACTGCTCCTGGCGGGAATCGCCACCGCACCGCCGATAAGAGCATCTTCCATCCAGATGCCATTTTGATAGAGCAGCGGAACCAGTCCCACAGTAAACGGCAAGTCAAAAGGGGAGTCCACGCCTTGCATACCACCTACGATTGAGCCGAGATCCCCTTCGAAGAAGCCTGTGGTGAGTCGCAGGTCAGTCCGATCAACGGAATTAATATTCTGGCTGTCACTGAAATCGACGTGCGTTGCATCGCTACCACGATCAAGTGGCCCAATGAACGCATGAAAACGCTCCGTGGCGGTTAGTTGTAAATCGAGATCCAAATTCAGTTGCGCGGCCAGCCTACGATCGGGACCGCCATTGTTTTGATGGACTCCCATGCCGGTACGGAAATCGCCGTAGACATAAAAATGGGGCATCAACAAATTCGTTTCGCCCAACCAAGTCGCGGCTGGCGGGTACGTTCCCCCCGTGTACAGCGGTCGCCACCATTCGACCCAAGGACGTTGTGTAGGCACTGGAAATTTTCCGCGATAGATCATGGCCTCTACGTTGGGATCAGCCGGGATCGGGTTGAGCGGGGCCGATAAGAAGTCACCAGGGTTATACGGGGCCTGTCTACCATAACAATCTGAGTAGACCGTTTCGGGTGATGGAAAAAAGAACGACGGTGTCGTCGGCTTGTTGGCTTCAGTGTCCTGGTTGGGAGAGATCGGCTGAGCGGCGTCGAAAGGGCTGGGCGTAATGGAAGTTGGCGGGACAACTTGAGGAAGAGCCAAAGTTGACCAAGCGTCACTCGCAACGCTTGAAGGTTGACCTGCATTGCCCAATAAACTTGGGAAGCCGGTCCAAGCTGCCTCAGCTTGAGCGATTGACGGTTTGCTGGTTCGAGGATTGACTTCGGAGGCTGATGGCCAGACTGCAGCGCGAGACCTCGTGTCAACCAGTGACTGAAATGTTGCGTCGGGCACCGTGTCGCGCGTTTGCGCCGCGACCGGTGAAGCGCAGAGTGCCGCACACAAGGCGATTCGCCTAGCTGCGCTGTTAAAACTCTGCTTGGTGCGTTGCATCGTTCGTAAAGTGAGTTGAGGGACGTGTTGAGTGGATCGATTGG
>JBBQRC010000812.1:0-2276 GCA_038215215.1 Pirellulales bacterium | reverse complement strand
ATTAGTCTGCCGGTAGATGCAAACATCGTCGTCGAATTTCTGTCGCGATAATCGCCTCTGCGGAGACGTTCTGACTAGTTTATTGCTTGTTTGCAGGTCTTGCCGCCAAGTGCCTAAAGCAGTTGCGGTGACCTGACGATCAAAGATTCCTGCCAGCACTGCACCGTAGTTTGGGTCGCGTGATAAAGCGTGTGGCGGAAGATCAAGTCTGGTGACGCGAGATGATCTTTTGCCGGGTCACTGACATATGACGGAACGGAGAGCTGTGACGGCGCAGGGAGATTTGACGGGTCGAGGACATATAGTCAGGTGAAAGCGATCAGAAAGCTTTGGTCGCTGGTTTCAGTTTGATCTTGCTCAGTGCTCGATAAGGCGTGGAGTGCTGAGGTTTCACTTCGAGTTTCATGCCGCGCACGATGAACTGGTACTCTTAATGCATAGTGAATTGGTTGTTCTTGGTGGTGGTCCCGGCGGATATGCGGCAGCGTTCTTGGCTGCTGACGAAGGCCTAGAGGTCACCATTGTCGAGGCCGAGTCGCGACTGGGTGGAACCTGCTTGCTGCGCGGCTGCATTCCCTCCAAAGCACTGTTGCATGTGGCGCGAGTTATCAGCGAAGTGGATGAGCTGCGAGAGGATTGGGGTGTCACCTACGATCATCCGCAGATCAGTATCGACAAAGTGCGAGCCCGTAAAGAGAAGGTCATTGCCACGCTCAGTGGCGGATTGAGCCAGTTAGCCAAGCGTCGCAACGTGCGCGTGATCGTCGCCAAGGGTGTTTTTGAGAACAGCACCACATTGCGATTAGAGGGGGATCACGAATCGATTCCTGCAGAGCGTCAGTTGACGTTTAGCCATTGTGTCTTGGCCACGGGCAGTGTGCCGGCGATGCCACCTAACTTCAACATCGGCAGCGACCGCGTCATGGATTCCACGGGCGCGTTGCAATTGACGGATATTCCGGGAAGCCTCTTGGTTGTGGGTGGCGGTTATATCGGCCTGGAGATGGGCTCTGTCTACGCGCAACTGGGTTCTAAGGTGACGGTGGTTGAGTTACTGGATGGGTTGCTGATTGCTGCCGATCGTGACCTGGTCAAGCCATTGCAGAAGCGGCTGGAAAAGCTGTTCGACAAAAGAATTCATTTGAACACCAAAGTGGGCTCGATGGCCGAAGTGGACAACCAAGTTGAAGTCACTTTCGAGGGGCCAGGCAAGTACGGTCACGAGCGGTTTGACCGCGTGCTGATCAGTGTTGGGCGTCGACCGGTGAGTCGCGGCATTGGATTGGAGAATACTCTCGTCCAGCTGGATCAACGCGGCTTCGCGGTTTGCGACTCACAGCAGCGCACCGACGACCCACACATTTTTGCAATCGGCGACGTGGCAGGTGAGCCGATGTTAGCGCATAAAGCCTCCCATGAAGCCAAAGTTGCGATTGAGGTCTTACTCGGCGAGCCCGCGGTATTTGACAAAGCGGCGATACCTGCGGTGGTGTTCACTGACCCGGAGATTGCTTGGGCTGGACTGACCGAAGACGAAGCGAAAAAGACGGGGCGGTTGGTCGATGTAGAAGTTTATCCGTGGGCTGCCAGTGGTCGCGCTCAAGCGCTGGGCCGCACCGAGGGGCTGACGAAATGGTTGGTTGATCCAGAAACTCACCGGGTTTTGGGATGTGGCATCGTCGGGGCTGGCGCGGGGGAATTAATCGCCGAAGCGGTCCTGGCTATTGAGATGGGTTGCGAGGTGCGCGACCTGACCGAATCGATCCACCCTCACCCGACATTGAGTGAAACGCTCATGAATGCGGCCGAGGTTCATTTCGGCACGGCGACTGAAATTTACAAACCGAAACGCCATTAGAGGACCCGCCCAATACTCCACAGCAGAGAGGCATTAAGGTCATTTTCAACATCCCGGTGCGGTGAACTGACGAGCGTGGCCTTTCGCTCCCAGGCCGCGAATGCATTCTTGAAGCCTTTTGCTCAAAGGGAGTAGCGCCTTATCGGTGCTTTTGCGGAGCAGCCGGCGACGATCAATACGCACAAAAACAATACGCACAAAAACGAACCTTTACTCCAGGCGGACTCAATATGAAGGCGATGCTTTTAAGCGAGTATAAGAAACTGGACATTGTGGATCTGCCCAAGCCAGAAGTTGGGCCGGAAGATTTGCTAGTTCAGGTCAAGGCGTGTGGCATCTGCGGCAGTGATATCCACGGTTACGATGGTTCGACGGGACGCCGCATTCCGCCCTTGGTCATGGGGCACGAAGCGGCGGG
>JBBQRC010000811.1:0-2302 GCA_038215215.1 Pirellulales bacterium | reverse complement strand
CGGTGCTATCACTTCGTCAGGACTCTCGTGGGAAATATTCAGCAGTCGCCTTTTGCGCAGGCGACTAGCGGTACGATAGGCGACCCCGTGTAGCCAAGCGGCAACTGACCCGCGTCGTTGAATTTTTTTGGCAGACTTGAGTAGCACTAGAAAAGTTGCTTGAAAAGCATCCTCAGCGCTGGCTGAGTCGGCGACAGTGCATCGGCAAACACTGGCAACCAGGCTGGAATAGCGTCGGATCAACGTTTCGATAGCTTGGCGATTGCCCGATTCCACAAATAGTTCGAGCAGTTCGCTGTCCGACTGTAGCTTCCCTTGCTCGACGTTGGTGGCTAGGGCACGCAGGCAAGCGGCAGGATCGGATGTGGGAGGTGTTTGAATCATATTGCCAACTTAGGAATTGTCCGCAAATTCGTTATCCATTTTTACTTCCCTCACCCTAGCCTATCCCCCGCTATCCCTGCTGCGCAGGGCCGGGGCGAGGGAGCGAAGAGGGGAATCTGTTTGCGGACGGCTTATTAGTGCCGTCTACTGTTACGACCGGGCGCAAAATCTCGAAAATTAGCAGCGATTGTTAGTCGACTGCACATCCGGATACATACTATTCTACAGAATCCCACCGGTGGGGTATTTTGTCTAAACTCGCGCGGTTGAGCCAGGTTACCATCTGTGCGCACCTGAAACCTGAAACCTGAAACCCAACGGATGTAAAAGATACGCGTACCAGACACTCCGCGAGTGAGTTCAGGTTGACGATGTCGCGTTGCAGCTTTACATTCGCCCGCAGCCCATTCCCCAAAGCTGCAGAGGTAGAGTTATGTCTAGACCCGTTGTTTATGTCGCGCGCAAGATCCCAGAGAACGGATTGCGACTCATTGGCGAGCAAGCGGAAATTCGTCTACACAGCGGGGCCTTACCGCCCACGCGCGACGAGCTGCTGATGGGTGTTCGCGGCTGCCACGGCATCTTGAGTTTGCTGAGCGATCGCATCGATGCGGAGGTCATGGATGCGGCGGGCCCAGATTTGAAAGCCATCAGTAACTTTGCAGTTGGCTTTAACAATATCGATGTCGCTGAGGCGGGCCGTCGTGGCATCGCTGTGGGTAATACCCCCGAGGTCTTGACCGATGCCACAGCGGACATCGCAGTGGCATTGTTGCTAGCCGTAGCCAGGAGACTGCCCGAGGGCTGGCAAGCGGTTCAGCAACTGCAATGGAAAACATGGGAGCCACTCGGCTGGATTGGGATTGAGTTGGCGGGAAAAACACTGGGCATCGTGGGCTTGGGGCGAATTGGTACTGCCGTGGCGCAGCGCCTGCATGGCGGCTGGGGGATGAAGGTTCTCTACACTTCACGCTACCCCAGGCCCGAATTTGATCTTCAATTTGGTGCCGAGCGCGTTGAGCTCGAGCACTTGTTGCAAAACAGCGATTTCGTCAGCCTTCACGTTCCACTGTCTGCTGCAACCCACCACTTGATTGGAGATGCCGAATTGAAACAGATGCGGCACACGGCGATTATTATTAATACGGCCCGCGGCGAGATTCTCGACCAAGTGGCCCTGTTCGACGCCTTGCATTCGAACCGGCTGTGGGGGGCTGGGCTGGACGTCTGCGACCCCGAACCACTACCCGCCAACAGCCCATTGCGCTCGCTGGCCAACTGCTTGATTGTCCCTCACATTGGTAGTGCGACGATCACCGCCCGCCATGCCATGGCGGAACGTTGTGCCCACAATTTGATTGCCGGGATTCAAGGAAAACCGCTGCCGTACGCGGTCAACACAGCTCCGCTCTAATGATTAAACGTCCGCAGTAGCTTGCGCCCGCGAAAAATCGCCAGCACCAAATCGGCGGTGATGGCGGTGGGGTGATCGACGGCAGGATAAGACAATAACTCGGTGCCATCGGTGACCACATGCAATTTTTTGCCGTGGTCAAGGACCGTGGCTAACAGGCCAATTTCACCAAAGAAAAAGGTTAGCGCCAGCACCTGTTTGACTTGGTACTGTTGGTCCTCAAGTGCACGGACAAGTCGATCGGATTCGCGATGCTGGTCTGCGTTGAGTAGCTGTTCGGGAATCTCGTAGATATCTTCGTGTTCAGCCTGCCAGCCGGCGAATACCGCGTAAATATCGTCCACAGGAAGGTTTGCCAAGTCGGCATTAAAGGCGTAGGTCAACGGGCCAACGATACCGATATTGCTGAGCTGCCCTCCAGAGAACAGATAGGTGTAGCGGAATAAGAAACACGTCTGAGGTTCATTGAAGCTTGGCCAGTAGATCGAGCGGGTGTCGATCAGC
>JBBQRC010000810.1:0-2368 GCA_038215215.1 Pirellulales bacterium | reverse complement strand
AGTACAATCGCCCAAATCGTGGAAGCGGTCGTAGTGGGTGTCCAACTGACTGGTAACACATGGTGTAGCCAGCTACCAGTAAATGCCATACCCGCTCCGGTGGCCGCGCCAAGAAACAAACCCAACAATGTGATGCCAAGTCGAGTTGCAAGCGATCGCGATGCAGAGAAACAAAAGCCGGCAACGGCCGCCACCAAGCCAGCGAAGATCGCCAAGCCAGCCGCGTCGTTTTGCAAGCTGTGCCGCAGCTTGAGGGCGAGAATTTCCGCGCTCTGTTCTGCCACACCTGTTTGTTGAAGCTGCGCTGGCAGCGGCACCAGCGGGTCTGCCAGCACTGTGACTTGCCAGGCCAGCAATCCTGCGACTGCGGCCAATCCAAGCAGCGTCAGAAGTTTCGGTTTCACCATCACCAGGAAGTCACTCTTGAAGCAAAGCGGAAAAGGATTTAACAAGCTCAAAAAAAGTCAATAACGACAAGCCAATCCTGCCAGCGCCTTATAATAGCTGGTTCAACAGGCCGATGTCAACAACTGCGAGGAAATTGGCTGCGTTGACTGCTCCTGAGGGGATATTCGGGCACATAAAGTCATTCGACTCTAACGATTCGCGAAACCTTAGCGAGCTCGGATTCACAACCGCGTTGAAGCTGCTGCCAAACCCGGAATTAGCCCGCCCCGCCAGTTGGCGGTTGAATTGACCGTCCGAACCTGCTGCTCCCAATCCATTTGTTCGCCGCATCCAGCTTTCCAATCGCACCCACTCTATGATGTTATTGTCTCGGTTGATCAAACCAATCCCATGCAGGGTTCTTATGCAAAACTGTTCAAAAGTGGCCGTCAAAGTGCCACAAGCTTACGTTCCGCTTGTGGTCACGTGCACAATTGCCGTTTGGGTACTCTCTACGGGCTGCGAACGGGTTTCACAGCCATCGGCGGGTGACGATCATCCGGTGCCCGAGTCTGTGCAGGTGAGCGCCGCGTTTCAGCCTTTGAGTGTTGCACAGCTCGACCGACTAGAACCCAGCGTGGTTGGATTTTGCGGTAATTGCCATGCCGCGCCCAATCCTACTAGCTTCGTACGTGAAGATTGGCCACGAGAAGTTCAGCGAGGATTTGATTTCTATTTCGCTAGCGGTCGCAGCGACCTGCGGGTTCCCAAAAGTGCGGACGTCAAAGTCTATTATCAGACACTTGCACCGGAGAATGCGCCTGTGCTTCAGCCTGCCCCATTGGACAACCCAGCGCGAAACCGATTCACGTGGCACTGCCTTCAGGTCGGAGGTAAAAGTCGGCGAGGAATGGCCGGGGCTGGCTTGTGCGTCGCCGCATTTGCCCCGCCAATTGGTCGAGGTTTATTGATGAGCGACATGTTAGGAGGAGAGCTTTTTTGGTTTCCTTTCGAGAAACTCCAGAAAACAGGGGAGGCCACGCTCGCATTGCAGCCTGTCGCTCAACTGACGAATCCTTGCAGAATCTTGCCTGGTGATTTTGACGGGGATGGGCAAACTGACTTGCTGGTCGCGGACTTGGGGAGCTACTTGCCAGCGGACCATCGGAACGGTCGAGTGTTATGGTTGCGACCGCAATCTCAAGATCAACTGACATTCGAAATCACGGAAATCCTGACCGAGTGTGGACGCGTGGCCGATGTGCAAGCGGGCGATTTTGATGGCGACGGCGATCTAGATCTGGTCATCGCAGATTTTGGTTGGCATGAAACCGGACGCATTTTGTGGCTCGAGCGCATCGCCGCGGACATGTCACCGAGCAGTTTTAAAGCTCACGAGTTAGACTCACGGTCCGGAGCTTTGCAAGTTCCCGTGGTGGACATCGACGACGATGGCGACTTAGACTTCGTCGCTCTCATTGCTCAAGAATTCGAAGAAATCGTCGCTTACCTCAATGATGGTCGTGGCAACTTTACGGCCCAAACGCTCTTCGATATGCAGGATCCGGCCAGTGGCAGCAGCGGCATGGATCTTGTCGATCTCGACAGCGACGGAGATATCGACATCGTGCATACAAATGGTGACTCATTTGATAGTTTTCGAATTAAATCTTATCACGGTATCCGTTGGCTGGAAAACCAAGGGAAGCTTAAATTTACGCCGCATGAGGTAGCTGCACTTCCCGGTGTCCATCGCGCTGCTCCGGCAGACATCGACGGCGATGGGGACATCGATTTAGTAGCCGTTTCCTTCTTGCCGAGAGAGCTTGATGCCGTCGTTGGATCTCCGTCTCAGGAGGCTATTGTCATCTTCGAGAACGATGGTCAACAGCAATTTCTTCGCCGCCCCATTAAAATCGGTCAAGCCAACCATGCGGTCGCGTGCTTGGACGACTTTAACGGTGACGGCCGCACGGATATA
>JBBQRC010000809.1:0-2387 GCA_038215215.1 Pirellulales bacterium | reverse complement strand
GTACAAGGGAGAGGGGACTCGCAAATCGCTTAACCCTGTGCCATTCGTGTTAGGATTGTGTTGTTCATTAAAAGCACTTCAATTCGCGCGGCCAGTATCTCACTGACGCGCTGGATGGTGTTGGTCGATGGGACATGGCCTAATGTCCACTACACTTGCAGCCACCTTGCGGCTTGAGCGAAACTTCGGTGGCTGCGTCTAGGTTACAAGCATTCCCTTCGTCGGTATCGATGTGGACTTCCAGCTTGGCATGTTGATCTGCTCTGACCAGGACATCATCAAAGGAGATGCTGCACTGAGGACTCTTGACAGTTAGCGTCATGAAGTCACCGTTCTGGATACCATAGTACTCGGCTTCTTTGAAACTCATGTGCACATGGCGGGCCGCACGAATGACCCCTTCGCTCAATTCCACTGCACCGGCAGGGCCGACCAATACACAACCAGGTGTACCTGAGATATCGCCCGAGTGCCTGACGGGTGCGTCAATACCGAGCGAAATCGCATCGGTCAGCGCCAGCTCAACTTGACTGAACTTGCGTGTCGGGCCCAGCACGCGGACTTGAGGTAACATGCGGCGGCGGGGACCCACAATCATGACTGTCTCTTCGGCTGCATAAAAACCATCCTGGAACAGCGCCTTGCCGGGCGTCAGTGTCTTGCCTTTGCCGAACAGGCGTTCCACGTGCTCGTCGGTTAGATGAATGTGCCGCGCGGAGATACTCACCATCAGCTTCGGTGCCACTGTCGCCAACGTAGTGGCCGTGGACGCATCGCCGCTGACAATCCGGCGAACAATTTGCCGCACCAGATGTTCCACTTGGGATCGATCGATGGAAGCTGCTGACATAGTGGTTTCTCTAAGTTTGTTTCAAATAGTGTTCGCAACTTCCGGCGTCGCGTTTAATGCGATTCTTCGTCCGTCTCGCTGTGATTCGATTTCTGCTCAACTGTCAACTTCTGCTCGGCAGCCACTAACAACTGCACTCCTGCCGCCCTCAGACACTCGCGCCAGGTTTCACTGAGTCCATCGTCAGTGACGACCGTCTCGACTTGGTTAAGTTCGCAAAGTTTCGCCAGAGAGCTTTTGCCAAACTTACTACTATCGGCCACCACAATCGTTTGATCCGCACAGTTCATCATGGCCCGTTCGGTTTCCACGAGCAGCAGATTGCTGTTGTAGTAGCCACGATGATCGGCGCCCGCAATACTCAGCACCGCTTTCTGAACATTAAGTGAGGCGAGCATTTGATTGGCGTAGGGACCAAGCGATACGCCGGTACGACTGTGCACGTAGCCGCCAAGCAGCACGAGGTCTGCTTGATCGCTCGAGGCGAAAAGATTTGCGAGTGGTAATGAGTTGGTCACGATTTGGAGAGGACGTCCAACAAGTTGTCGAGCCAATTCGTAAGTCGTGCTGCCTCCATCGAGCAACACGGTGTCATGATTTTCGATCAGTCGACTGGCTTCGATGGCAATCTGCCGCTTCTTTTCCCATTGGCTGGAACGGCGGTTTTCAAACAACCGCAGCGAGGCAGCTCCGCCGGTGAAAAAAACGCCGCCATGAGTGCGCTGTACTTCGCCATCCGATTCCAAGTAGTCCAGATCGCGGCGAATGGTCGATTCACTTACGTCTAGAGCAGAGCGTAGGTCAGGAATCGAGACGAAGCCCTGCCCGCGAATCAATTCGCGCAGTTTTGCTCGCCGCTGATCACTTGCTTGCCCATTGCTCAAAATCTATCACCAGATGCCGTCAAAAGACTGAAATCCTCCATAAGTATGGCCCGATCCTCTCATTTGTCCATGCAAAAAGACAATATTCCTCGCGCAATTTTGCGCAAAATGTCTATTCTTCCAAATGGTTCGTCTGGGGTGGCAGAAATCGCTCGTCGGAACTGGCAACATTTGTCAGCTTCGATGGCTGCGAAAGTGGAGCCGAATCCCTATACTCGCTACGACTCCGACTAAAGAGCCGGCCGCAGTGGCAGCTCTCCCTAAGCTCGCTGCACATGCACACGCTCACCTATGACAAACAGACTTCGCGTTGGTCTCGGACATGACACACATCGCCTAGAAGTTGGCGGGCCGCTACGACTGGGCGGAATCGATATCGATTTTACCCACCACTTAGCGGGCCATAGCGATGCCGATGTGCTGTTGCATGCCATCACGGATAGCTTGCTGGGTGCGGCTAACCTGGGGGATATCGGTGAACTGTTCCCAGATACTGACGTAGCCAACCGCGGCCGCGACTCGGCGGAAATGCTGTCTCAAGCCTACTCGTTGGTAACGCAAGCGGGGTGGAGCGTCGTCAATTTGGATTGTGTTGTGCTGGCCGAACGCCCCAAGTTACTGCCTCACCGCGATGCCATCGGTCAGCGGATTGC
>JBBQRC010000808.1:0-2402 GCA_038215215.1 Pirellulales bacterium | reverse complement strand
AGCAAGCCAAGCTGCCTGCGATTGCCGCTCGGGCTCGTCGATGAGTTTGGTAATCGCTGCCTCTCCGAACTCAACCATTTCAGTCAGTTCAAAGTTGATCAGTTTGGCAACCCGCACCGTGGGTGCGTCGGCCAGCGGGTGCGCGTCCTGCTTCAGTCGCTCGCAAGCTCTCAATACCGCTGGCACGGCGATACGGTAGATACCCAGCAGTAACGACGCAGTCGTCGGTGCAGCGAGTATTTCATGCATGAGTCGATCGAGAGCCGCGTGCGGAACTTTATCCAGGCCCAGTGGCGGCTCGCGCATTTCCCCCACCCGTTTCCGCAGCAACGTGACCTGCTCGGCGCACAGATAGGCATGATAGCTAAACGCAGTTTTTAGTTCGTAAATCGGTTCGCCTGTAATCCGCGCGGTCAACGTTTCGTACAGCCGCTTAAGCACGTAGTGCAAACGCTTTAGTCGCGTGGTGCTGTCTTCCACGCTCCAAGCGGCGGTGACTGCCCGCTCCATGGTCGCCAAGCCAGCCAACGGCGGAAGTCCCCGGTACGACGGATAGTCTTTGAGCTCAGTCATATCTCATTCCCATTGAAAGAGTTGGGCGACCACCCCGTGCGTGCATCAGGGACGCGCCGCACTACGCCGTTAACCTTAATTTTAGCGGAATTGCGCACGCAATCCGGTGAATTGATTCGAGACACAAACCGGTCGGCTCGCACCGTTCCGCTAAAATGCTTGCATGGCTTCGCAAAATAGGGGTCACGGCGTAGCGTGCCACCTCCGTATGTTATCAGTTCTGCAAGGATCCGCGAAGCGATTACTTCTTCGGACCTGGCGCCCTTTCTTTGGCAGCGTCGCTTTCAGCCTCTTGTTTGGCGGCGGCGACCCAATCCGCGATCGGCAGCACTTGAGCGCCACTCTTGCGACTCCCCAGGGCAACGTGTTTACCGTCGGGCGACAACACCATCGACCAAATGGCACTTTTCATTGCATCCGTCTGCGTCACCGGCAGCATCGTCTGGTAATCGACCACAAAAACTTGGCCACTCATCGAACTGGCAGCGACGGCAGTGGTATCGGGCAACGCAACCAAGCTGGTGATCCAGTCAGCCGTGGTTTGCAGGCTCATGACCGACTTTTGCTTGGCCAGATCCCACAACTGAATGCGTCGATCAGCACCGCCACTGATCAAGTGAGAATCGTCGGCTGAAAAGGCGACGCACCACACCGCCTCGTTACCGCGCGACATGGTGGCGATCGGCTCCAACTTTGGCCAACTGAAAACTTTGATTGTTCCATCGCCTGCAGCCGTGGCGATCTTGTCCCCCGCGTGACTGACTGCGATGCCAAAAATGGCGGCCGAGTGCGCATCAATGCGGCGCGACTCTTTTTGCTCATTTAACGCCAGGACGACCAGCTTGCCATCTTCGGTTCCCGCCAAAATCTCTCCTTCCCCTGGAGCCTTCGCCAGCGCCCGCACCCAACGCGTGTCCAACGCAAACTTTTTCGGTTCTCCATCGCCATACAAGTAAACGCCACCTTTGTAATCGCTGACGACCAACTTCTGGCCCCCAACTGGGAGCACACTCCACAACGAAGTCTCTTGCTCACCAACAACTTCTAGCTTGGCAGGGTCCGCCGCGGTGAGCTTGACCACTTGAGCCGGTCGGAGCAGCAGCCCCTCGGATTTGGTAGCCACGAGCTGGGCATCGTCCAGCCACGCGATGGAGCTGAGCCATGGTCCGGTCTCGGCCGTCGTTTCACCCTTCTTTTCTTGTGCTTTGAGCGACATCGAGCAGGCAATCATTAACACGGCAATGGCAGGGCACCCGTAAAGTGATTTTAAAGGCATGCGAATTTCCTTTGAGCGACGGAGAGGTAGGCAAAATAGTTGGGAAGAAAGCAAGTTCCCTCGCTCCCGCCCTGCGGAGCAGGAATAGCGGGGAGAGAGGGCAGAGTGAAGGGAAATCAAAACGGTAACTTATTTAAAGGCGACGCCTTGGTTCGCTACGCAGCCAACTGGGCGGCCAATTTGGTTGTGGTCGCCGCCAGTCGGAAGCTTACTACACGTGGGCTATTTGTACATGGCGGCGACGTTTTCGGCCAATTCTCTGGTACTGCGGCAATCGGTCGGGTTGAAATGATTGTATTTCAAGCCAACTTGAGATTCAAAGCGCATGCCGCCGAGTCTAGACCGTCGTTGGACTTGTGCAGGTCCGTTTAGCGGTTAAATTTGCAATGGCAACTCGGGCATCAAGGCCCAGCGTGCGACACGGCAACGCGAGCGGCGGAGCTATTTGGACAGCGATCAGTAAATAGGAATATGGCGGAATGGGTAAACAGTACATTTTCACGATGGAATCGCTGACGAAGAAGCACGGCCAAAAAGAGGTGCTCAAGGAGGT
>JBBQRC010000807.1:0-2445 GCA_038215215.1 Pirellulales bacterium | reverse complement strand
GCCTGCCTAGCGTTCACTTACCCCTGCGAGCCAAGTCGCTCAATGGCGCGGGGGGAACAGAGAGCGTCTGGTCGAGCTAGGAACTGACGTTGGCCGCAAGTCTCGCATCACAAAGCCAAGGAGTCCTTCTGTGGGTCGCATGTTGTGTGCCGAAATCGGTTTATGCTTGAGTTCAAAAACTGCGGACCTTCTTTGTCTGCATAAGCCACGCGTTGCCTTGAGTTCTGCGATGCTGTGCGCTCTTGTAGTCGCTGCATGGACGACGGTGCTTGTGCCGGCGGCGATGGCGCAACAGCCGGGTTCTCTCGCAGTGGCGGAGCTCCGCGAGGCCAGCCCTCCCCAGCGCTCCGCCATCCTGCGGCGTTTGCAAGTCGACCCATCTATTAGACTCATGGATGTCGCTAAGGCGATCAGCCAAGCCGATCCGGTTCAAAAGAACCTCTATCTTGGAGTGGCTCAATCCATCTACGCGCGCGACCGCCAGGCCGGCCGAATTGAGCTCGAAAAGATCGTCAACAATAAACAACTGGATGCCGCGATACGTTACTGGGCGTTCGAAGAACTGACGCTTGGCGACGAAAAAAGTCGTCAAGCGATGTTGCAAACGATGCTCGACGATCCAGCCCTAGAAATTCGTTACGAAGCGGTCAAGCTAGGCCAAGCGGAAGCGAAGCAACTTAAAGAGAACGGTGGAGAACCCGCGCAGCTTAAACGCGCCTATCAGCGGCTGATCACGGCCGCGCGGTTGCCGGAGCAAGTGCAAGAAGTTGCTGCCTCACTGAAGGAATTGGGGGAGGAAGTTAACTTGCTAGAGCATTTTGGGTTTATCGCCAACTGGCAAGTGATCGGGCCCTTCGACAATCGAGAAAAGCGGGGCTTCAACGTCGATTACGGTCCAGAAAAGGCTTATCTGGCGGCCCCCATGGCTGCCGCTACAGGAGAATTTGAGGGCAAAGAGGGTAAAGTTACTTGGCAACCCGTGACGACGCGAGAGATGGATGGTGCCGTCGATCTCAATCCTGTTTTCGCCAACGCCAAAGGGGCCATCGCCTACGCGCTAGCTGATTTCACGGCCCCCAAGGGAATCGATTGCGAAGTGCGACTGGGCTGCATCAACGCCAACAAGGTCTGGGTCAACGGCCAGCCTCTTATAAGTAACGAGGTTTACCATGCGAGTTCACAGATTGACCAATACACAGCTCCAGTTCAGCTCAAGCAGGGCAAGAACACGATCTTGATTAAGGTTTGTCAAAACGAGCAAACCGAGCAGTGGGCACAGGACTGGAAGTTCCAATTGCGCTTCACCGATGCCTCGGGCCAGGCCATTCCACCTGCCAAGTAACTTCATTCATTTCCAGCACTCACGTGTACTAGGGATTCTCTATGTTTCTTCCCCCTCCGTCGCTTCGCCTGCTCGCTGGCATCCTACTTACTGTGGCCCATTCCGACGCGGTCATTCGCGCGGACTGGCCCGGTTTTTTGGGGCCGTCAGGCAACGGCGTCCTCATCGACGCCTCTGCACCGCTCGACTTCACAACCGCTAAAGATGGAGCTGCGTCTAAAAATGTGGCTTGGCGCACGCCCTTAACCGGCCGTTCGGTCAGCGGTCCGATCGTGGTAGGTAACAAGGTTATCACCACCAGCAGTTCGGGAATGGAGGGGCGTTGGCTACACGTTTCCGCCGTGGATGCCGAGAGCGGTCAGATCCTGTGGGATCGCACCAGCAAAGCGACAGGCCGCCCGTACTGTCACCCCACCAGCGCCAACGCCGCCCCCACACCTTGCTCCGATGGCCAACGCGTGTTTGCCTTTTTCAGCTCGAATGATTTGGTGTGTTACGACTTAAATGGCAATCTGCAGTGGTATCGAGGTTTGTCGTTCGATCACCCCCAAGCCGGTAATGACGTCGGTATGAGCTCCTCGCCACTCGTCGTTGATGGCACGGTCATCGTCATGATCGACTGTCAAGCAGACTCCTTTGCTGCGGGCATCGATGCCGTAACTGGAGAAACGAAATGGGAAATCGCGCGACCCCACAAAGCCAACTGGTCTTCGCCACGCCTGGCTACCGCCGCTGATGGATCGCAGGCCGTCGTGCTGCAAGGGGCTGATGAACTGATTGGCATCGACGCTACGACTGGCAAGCAGTTGTGGAAACTGGACGCAAAGTGCTCGACGGTCGCCAGTGCTGTGTTCTCGCGTGGCAAATTGCATGTGCCAGCCGGCGGTACAAAAACTTACGAGCTCCCAACCGCAGCCGCCGAACCGCTCTTGGTTTGGGAGTCATCGCGCATCAATCCAAACTCAAGTTCACCGCTGGTAACCGACATTGGTGTCCTTGGCTTGAACCGCACAGTGCTGGTGTGCTGCGATGAAAAAGGAGAAATGAAATGGCAGGCACGACTTCCCGATGCGGGCCAATTCTGGGCCACCCCCGTTGTGGCT
>JBBQRC010000806.1:0-2461 GCA_038215215.1 Pirellulales bacterium | reverse complement strand
TAATCCCGTACCCAAAATAGCGGCGGACGAAATCAATTGGCGGCGATTAACGGGCAAGCGATGCATATTGTTTCTCCGGAGCAGGGTGTTTTTGCGTGACGCGGTGGGTTTTGCGTGACGCGGTGGGTTTTGCAATACGCGGACGGGGTCGGCCTAGCCACTAGCTTCTAGCCACAGCACGCGAACAGCTGACTACGTATTATAGGCCAAATCTCCGGCGATTCCAAATCCACTGGTGGGGAGGCGCGGTCAAGTGCAGATCCTACCGAGGAATGTACTGCCACCTGGCACGCCACATCGGCTACAATCGACCGACTATTGTTCGCAGAAAATTGTGCCCCGAATGATTGTGACCTGCTCGCTATCAACATGAGACGTGAGGACCCCTGTGCCCAGCATTTCGCCAGTCGGATGGATGTGTGTCGTACCACCGTTGGTCACCATCGTCTTGGCCATCTTGACCAAACGCGTCGTTCTATCACTACTGCTGGGAATTGCTTGTGGCGTAATTATCTTGCTCCCGACGCCTGCTGCTTATGCATCGCACGCCGCGTCTTTTTCATGGAGCGATTATCTCCAGAGTTCTGTCCTAACATTTCTGTTCGAGTTCTGCGAGCAGCATCTATGGGGCTCGTTGGTCGCTCAAGATCACTTACGAGTATTCGCATTTACGACGATCCTTGGGATGCAAGTCGCATTGATTCACGCCAGTGGCGGCATGTTGGGGATCGTTCGCTGGGCAAGCCCCTTTGCGCGGACGCGACGCGGCGGTCAGTTGATGACTTGGTTCCTCGGGCTGGTGATCTTTATTGACGACTACGCCAATACGCTGCTGCTCGGATCGACCATGCGGCCGCTAACGGATCGGCTGCGGATCAGTCGCGAGAAACTCGCCTTCTTGGTGGATACGACCGCAGCCCCAGTATCAGGGCTAGCGATTGTTAGTACTTGGGTGGCCACCGAGATCAGCACGATGAAAACGGGATTTGATAACGCCGGGTTGGATCTTGGCGCAGACACCTTTGGCATTTTTCTCCAGACCATTCCAGTTCGCTTCTACGTTATCTTTGCGCTTATCTTTGTGGTCTTGTGTGCGTTGCTAAATCGCGATTTTGGTCCAATGCTAACGGCCGAACGTCGGGCGCTCCGCGAGCCGCCGCCGCGTGACGATTCGACGGTGGATGAAACCGCTGAACTCCATCAACCGCGCGCTTGGAATGCAATCTTACCGATCATCGTCACGGTCGGCGCCGTGGTGGGCTTGCTGATATATACCGGACTGGTCACTCTCGGAAACACACAGCTTGCCGATTCGCCAATCCAGCGCTGGGGACAAATTATTGGTAGCGGCAACAGCAGTTTGGCGCTCGTCTACGGCTCTTTGCTCGGTTTGGGTGTCGCCTTGGCGCAAGTCATCTCCCAACGTGAACTCGACGCACCCCAGATTCGCGCTAGTTTGCTGGCGGGATTTACCCACGTTCTACCGGCCATGACGATCCTCTGGCTGGCGTGGGCCTTGAGCACGCTGACGAAGCAAGATCATCTCGCCACGGGCGAATTCATCGCCGATCAAGTCAATCAACTGCAGGTCCCTGTCGCCTACATGCCCACCATCACATTTCTGTTGGCCGGTGGCATTGCGTTCGCCACGGGGACCAGTTGGGGGACGATGGCGATATTGATGCCCATGATCATTCCGCTGGTCTACGGTCTATTGACTCGACAACTCGACACCCCTCCAGCCCCCGATCACTTTATTATGATTGCTTCCATCGGCAGCGTGTTGGCAGGCGCTATCTTTGGCGATCACTGCTCACCCATTTCCGACACCACCATACTTTCCTCGCGCTGCAGCGGTTGCGATCACATTGCGCATGTGCGCACCCAAATGCCCTATGCACTGATGGTTGCCGCCGCCGCCATTTTTTGCGGCACGCTACCAGCGGGTTTTGGCGTCAGTTCGCTGTGGCTCCTGCCGCTCGGAATTGTGGCGATGGCAGCCTGTTTGTTGATCTTTGGGCGAGCCGCTGAAGAGGAAGCCATGGATGCGGGAGTATGAAGAATTATTAGTCCGTTGAGGGTTTGAGCATGCGTCGGCGAGCATTTGTAGAGACCGTAGTTGGCGGGACAGTTATCGCATCGGGTTGGCTGACACAACGCGCAGTGGCGATCCAATCCGGCGTGGAGCCACTGCCGGCAGAGCTTATGGGCGAAGATGTCTTTCGCTTCATCCAACGCATCAAGGGGAAATTCGATCGCACGCTGTACGTCCGTATCCTGGGAGCGGCCAATGACTTTAAGGAAGGTGACCAAATCGTTGGCGTGGCCGCAGCCAACGAACAATCGCAATCCAGCGCCCGTGCTCTCTTGGCCAACACCCGTATCGAGGACATAGATGCTCATCCTCCATGGCAAGACGAATTGTTTCAATTGTTGTTGCGATCCACTCATCCGCGCACCA
>JBBQRC010000805.1:0-2586 GCA_038215215.1 Pirellulales bacterium | reverse complement strand
TCAGCTCCTTTAAGCTGTGGGCTTGTTGGGCGGTTGGTAACTTGCTCCCAAACTTCTCCGCCAGTGGTTCGAAGACGAGCAGTTCACCGGTGGGGTTAATGCGCGGCCAAATCTTTGAGAACATCTGAAACAACTCGGGGTTGACACCAATCCAGCCAATTCGCAGCCCCGGCGGGGCGTTGAGGAAAATGTCTGCCAGAAACGGTAGGACGTGGGGCGCCTGGTAGGTCACCTTGTCGTACGATTCGGTGACATAATCGGCATAGGTCGGAGCGGTCATTTTCGCTGGAATGCAGGCCTGGATTCCGCTGAGGTAAGCTTGATTGCGAGTGTCGGATAAATGTATTACTTCGATTTCGTCGTCGGGGCAGCCCCAACTCGTGGCTTGCTCAGGACAGTCTGGTGTTGAGACCCAATCAACGAAAACTTTCATATCGTTTGTCACGCTGTCTTTGCGATGTGCCGGGGTTACCTGTCGCGTGTGATCGCAGTGGTATCCAAATAAACAGTCGATCAGGTCGCGTGTTTCGCCGTACAGCAAGTGCAAACGCTTGGCTAGATTGGAGTCTACGTGCCAGCCGAGCAACATCGACTCGTTAAAGCCATGAATTCGGAAGAGATCGTCCCGTTCAATGAGTTGGAAATCACCGGGACCGTCGAATCGAATGAAATCCACCAGTCGCACGATCTCGTTGAGATGCGCGATCTCGGACCACTCGCGAATAGAATCAATGGTGCCGCGTGCGTCATGCCGGTCGAAGGTTTCCCAAAAGGTCTCGGGCAGTTCGAATCTTGGCAGGTGATATAGCCCGCGTGGAATATCTCGTACGTGTTGTGATAACGACAGACCCTGATGCGGAACAAAAATCATGTCGGTGTTGGTTGAAAGTATCCAACGGTTCTTTGGATTTGAACGGCGTATGGCCACGTTCCTAGCAATCGGTTCCAAGGCGATCAGGTGCGATCGGTCCCTAAATCGATTGTGTACAGCCGGCCGAACCCGCAGAATTTTGAGCTTCGCTATGGCCGTTTCAGTGAGAGTATCCTGAATGGCCTCGGGAAACGTGGGGTAGTCGTCCGGTGTGTTGTAATCAACAAACAAGAGTTCATCATCCGGATCGGTCAAGACTTCGGAAATGCAATTGATACTAAGCGCAGCCCGTTTATGAAGATTATAACCATAGCTGTCATTTCTGCCGTAGAGCACCGCCGAAATCATAAGTCAACCTTTCCGAGCAATAATACTAAAGAGGCGAGCGTTAACTAGGTTTGAACGGTTTGGCAGTAATGAGCAGATGCCAACCAAAATGGCTCTCCAGGGCGTCGAATACTTCCTGGGGCATGGCCTTGAACCATGGCTGACGCTCGTATTCGTATTTGACGTACTTTTCAATTACGTACGGAAAAATGTGCGCTTGTCGAATTTCTGTTACTTCGAACAGACCCGCTAGTAGCGTTTTGATTTCCTCTCGCGTGTAGGTAAAAGCAATCGGACAACCGGATTGAGCCTCAGGCTGGTCGAGACCTGATTCGATCATGGCGTTCTTCCAGGAATCTTTTGCATAGAGCATGCATTTGAGAGTTCCGTTGGGCTTGATAACCTGTGCGATCTGTTCGAAGACCGCCCGCGGATTGGGAGTGTGATGGATCACACCAAATGAGTAAACCAAATCAAAATTACGACTGGGTAGTTCCTCGCTCAACTTCTCGGCGTTGCAGGTTTGAAAAGTTCCCGCTAATCCGAAAACTTCGAATCTCTTCCGCGTCAAGTTGAGACTTGCCTCGGACAGGTCAACTCCCGTGTAGTCTGCTCCAGCGCGGGCGAAATTCACTGCATCTGTGCCGAGTCCACAGCCGACTTCCAACACTTTCGCATCGCGCCATTGCGGAAAATCGGCAAAGACCGGGATATGCGGCTCAACGAGGTACTTGCGAGCCTCGACCTCATCAAAATACTCCTTCGTCCCCAGTTCCTTTCGCGAGTGCCGAATGTTGCAGGGTCGACGATCCCAGTACTCTCGCACCGATCCGATACCAGGCGCGATCTCCATTTGTGAAGTAGATTGCAAGACAAATTTCCTTTTCAGCTCACGGAATATAGAACAAACAGAATGGCTAAAATCAAGCAGCAAAATACTGTCGTTTGACAACCGGTTCCAATTCGGTCGTCGATTTGCCTGGCACAATATGCTTCTGGGCGTAAGCGGCGGCTTCTGGGGAAATGACGTGCCACGGGTCAATGACGACTGGTGGACGACTGCCGGCGGTGAAATCTTTACCCGTGATCGCGGCATATTCTGGGGATGGTGTCATGATTACCACCACATCTGCCTCAGCCACGGCCTCTTGAGCGGAATTAGCAAAGCGGACGCTGTCTCCAAGCTTTGTTTTGGCATTGTCAGCCGCCAGGGGGTCGTACACGAGCACATGGTGTTCGGACTGAACCAACCGATCCGCCAGCAGCATGCCGTGCGCGGCCTCGACCACCACGGTGTGAGGTTTGTAGGAGAGTCCAAGTACGGCCACAGCCCCACCCGCTGGTAGATTGGATTCGATTGCATCGAGCATGCGATCTATTTGATAATC
>JBBQRC010000804.1:0-2589 GCA_038215215.1 Pirellulales bacterium | reverse complement strand
CACTCTGAGCGTGCAGGCGTTGAATCGAAGTGAATTGGTGCGCAACATTTGCAAAATCGCCGATGGCTTGAGGCTTAAAACTCCTCCAGGTCCCAAGCAGGTCATGGCCGCGGGTGAAGCGATCACAGTGCGGCTGGCGCAAACCCTGGACTCCAACATTACACAATGAGTCGGAAACGATCACCAACAGGCGAACCTGATCCTGCTTGAGGAATCCTTCCGCTTCGGCGAGTAATTGCGCCGGGGAAGTATCGCACCATTCGAAGTGCAAGCTCTGGTTCGTTTTGAAGTGATCTTGGCCTGCCAGTTCGTGGAATACCGGCAGGGAACGCTTGAACTCGTCGCTAAACGATTTAAGCTGTCGTTTTAAGTTAGGATCTTGGCACGCGACCAGCAAACACACCGGCAACTCGGCTCGTCGCCAATATCGCACGTCGCTCCACAACGGCGACTTCAACGGGTCAGGAGCCAGTTCAGGAAGCGGCGGTGTCGGTGTCGGTGTCGGTGTCGGTAGTGGAAGTGGAAGTGGTGAAAGCGGTAGCAGTGGTTTCGTCGGTGGCGGTTTTTTCAATTCGAAGAGTTGACCGTCGAGCGAACTGGTCATCAATACTGGTGTGCCCCACTCAATGGAGTAGTCCCGGTCGAAGTGCATCGCTTTGCGGCCTTCCGTAACCGCTTGTGTCACCGACTGGCCTTTGGCCAGAGATTCGTAGAAGTGTGCGGCAAACAACGCAGCGGCTTCATCCGAAACTGGGAATTGCATGGCGAGTACCGCTGGGATGCCGCGGCGAACGAGTTCGCCAGCCATGCTGGAGAACTGACTGGCCCCGTCTCCACAGGCAGTATCACAAGCATTCAAGACTACCAAGCGCAGCGACACGTGGTCGTGCAACAATTGGCACAGTTTGGAAGCGTTCAATAATAGCGGTTCTCCCCGACAGTTCTGCATGCTGATCACCCCTTCGCGGGTGCGGTCGTCATAGCCGCCATGTCCCACAAAGTGAAAGATATGCCATGGGCCATCATTCAGGGCTCGCTGCAGTTCGTCGACGGTGTTTAGCGTTAGCCAACGCAGCTCGACCTCGCCTCGCTGACGCAAGGATTCCACAGCCCTGCCGATTCGCTGTCGTTCTTCATCGACGTCGAGAGCGGACAAGTTGGCATCGCGAGGGCTCGACAGTACACCCAGAATTCGCAGGGGTCCGTCGACGGGATGCGCCGCGGGTGGATCGGCAATCTCTAAATATCTCACCAAGGGCGTAAGGTTGGAGAGCGTTAGAAAATCGCGTTGTTCCATGTCATACAAAAATTCCCATGGCAATGCAGCTAACTCGCTCGCTTCAATACAAAGTTTGATTGGCAAAGGGCGGCGCTTGGTATTGGCCAATCTGCGCGCTTGGCGATAGCGGTCCCGGATATCGCCCGCGATCAGCTTCTCGAACATCTGAGCGCCAAACTGCTGAACCTTTTCAACTTCTTTCGGGAATAGCAGACGATTAGTTCCGCGGGCTAGCAGTTGCGCAATCCTTATATTCTGCAGTTGACTATCGAGCTCCCAGGCTGCAAACGGAAGGGGCATGTCGTAGTGAGCCGAACCCACTGGCGACTGCAGCAAGTGTACGGGAAAAGGCGCGTCTACGGATTCGCGATTGCCGATGTGCAACACGAAGTCATCCTCCCCGTACCGCGGCGTTTCGCCGGTGGAGGTTTCCGTGCTCGAACCTGTTTCCGCGGAACCGATTTCCACCTTTCCCGACGGAATAATCACCGCGATCCCCGGCGACAAACCGGCGGCACAAATTTGGTCGAACTCTTCTTTAAGTTTATAAGCTAAGTCTTCGACAGCATCGTAAAAATCTGGATGATCCTTCGCATTGGGCGCTGGAAAGCCAAGCATCCGACGCTTTTTGCTCAGCTGGTCCACTTTCCAAAAATCAAACGGTTTGTAATTAGGAAAGAGCTGCCGACGCTGCTGCTCGGTGACCTTGCCTAGGTCAACCACAAAGATGCGGGAGTCCGCTCGTCCGTGTTTTTCAACGGCCCGCCTAAACACTTCCAGTTCCTTCGGACACCAGGGCGACTCCATGAATCCCGGCGATAAGACGACGACCAAGCACGCGGTCCGCTCCAGCGCTTGCTCGATTTGCTTGTCCAGCGGCTGATTCTCGTGGAGCTCGGCCCGATCCCACCAAGGTTGCAAACGCCCCAAGCGGCCGATGGCGGCGCTCAGCCGGCTTTCCAAAGTCTTGACGAAGGTGCTTACCCAACCCGCATCAATACCCGGCAGCAGTTCATCGTCCACCAACGCATAGCTGATGAAGATGTCATGGTCGAAATTCGAAACGAAAGCCATCGGCCACCCCCTGGCGCAGGGAATCTCTCCGGAATCCGCTTCCTATTTGCTCCCACCATGGACACCAGAAATAGCGTCCAGTCAAGCGACGTTGATGCTACCATCCTAGGGGGTGATAAGCAATCTAGAACTTTCTTAAATTTGTTCGACATTCTCGCTAAAGCCGTAACTTGTGACATCTGGGAGGCTCGTCCAGGGCAAACGTCGCCGACATACGAGGGGCAACCGGGTCATAA
>JBBQRC010000803.1:0-2605 GCA_038215215.1 Pirellulales bacterium | reverse complement strand
AGGATTCAAGCCCCCCAAGGCACCTGGGAACTGCGCGCCAGCCCACGGAGAATTGCCCCCAAACAGGGGTGACGGCATCTGAACGGCGCTGTTCGCGCCGGCGGCGTACGGGTTCGCGTAGGGATTGCGATTGCATCCCAGCGCAGCGACCACCAGGCCCGGTAGACAGAGCAGCCAATTCAAGGTTCGCAGTCGGACATCCATCGCCTAACGTCATTCCTTTTGCGTTGCCGAGTACACTCGGTTCGAACCACTGGAGCGGTGAACGCGAATTTCATCATCACCGTAAATAGTGGCAAGTGGCCGACTGTCGCAAGATCAAACCAATGTTGTGAATAGCTATCAACTTGTCAGCCGCGCCGTTTTTCAGCCCACCAGCTGATGGTCGGCGGGGCACAGACCAAAAAGCTGATCCACCGCCTGTGGCTGAATAAGTCGACAAAGCGACAAGGCGACAAAGAAACAAAGCGACAAGGCTGGGCGAGAAGCTTGTGCCGACGCTCAAGCCGACCCTAGAACTGGATTGCAAACGCGTAAAATTCGCTCTTGCGATCAGTTTCAAAATCGTTATCGACGCACACAATCAAGAGGCGACGACCATCGGGCAGGTTGCGTCCCCAGGCCATCCCCTCGGGCTTCTCGGCGGCATTGGCACCGCCCAGCCCCCAGCGATCGTCCAGCAAATCGATTAGCAATTTTTTGCGAACCGGCTGCACTCCTGCCGGCAGTTCGCGTCTGCCCAGGCTTGCCAACTGGCTCACGTCAGTCGCTTCACCCGTCTCAATCAGATAAATCCGCTTGATGCGAGCTTCATTGCCGGCTTTGCTATCGCGCTCTAGCACGAGCCAGCGGTCGTCAGCCACCGCCAGTATTTCGCTAATTCCAGCAGACTCATCAGTCAAACGGTAAACCCATTGTTTCGTTGGTTGTCCAATTAGACTCAAAGTCAACAGACGTGTATTGACGCCAAGGCACTTTTCCCCCTCGACTTGACCGTCCTGAATGAGTGGCCCCTGCATGGCTGCTACCAGCATCGAGCCGTCGGTCGATAACGTGAGCCCTTCAAGTCCGCGATTTGGAAAAGTTCCTCGTGCTTCGGGTAGGTGTGGATTCCGCGATAGTGCAAAGCCATCTGGCAATGACCACTGCCGCACGCGCCTCCCGAGCAAGTCGAATTGGGAAATCGAAGGTCCGTACTCTTCGCTGATGGCTAGCCACTTGCTGTCAATCAAACGGATTCCCTCGCTATCGAGAGCTTGCA
The DNA here is from genome assembly GCA_038215215.1 of Pirellulales bacterium. Lineage (GTDB taxonomy): Bacteria > Planctomycetota > Planctomycetia > Pirellulales > Pirellulaceae > Aureliella. The sequence continues at coordinate 1,344 of JBBQRC010000803.1, read as the reverse complement.
AGCCGTCCGCTTTGGCAGGTTCTTCCAAGGCAGTTAACGAGCCACTCAAAGAAGTCCCATCTGCTGATTTTAACAACACGGTTTTCAAGAGGTTCACGTCGATGCGATGTTGGTCAGCATCAATCTGCAACTCCACCTCATGAAAGCGGTTCGCAAACGAAGCCGCTCCATCGCCCGGTCCGCGATCGGACAGGACGATGAAACGATTCAGCTCGCCAACGTGTTCGATGGCGGAGAATCCGCCTAGTTGATTGGCGGGTGTTTGCGTCTCCAAGGTTCCCGTCAGGCCGCTGAGATCACGACTTGTCCCAGGAATGGAACCTTGAGCAAGGAATTGGACTAGCGGCTCAGCGGCGTGGCTGGAACGCGAGGTTAGGACCAACGCGAAGCCAAGCAGCCACGGAGCTAGGATAAAACCGGAGTGGAACTTAAGCATCATGATGACTAGTAGCTGCCCGGGATATCGCCACGATCACGTGTCAGTAAGGCAATGAAGGTCTGGCCTTCGATCGATTGCGATAGGAACTGGACGGAGCCATCAGCGAACAAAAACTGACCGCCAGCGGTATGAAATGCGTAGAGTTCACTGTCGTTGGTGCAGTTCATGAAACAGTTTCCGACTATGGTGGTATTACCACTGCCACTGGTGTTGTTCTGTTGCCCCGTTGCGTCTGCTCCGTCGATGCTGAAACCTTGGTTAATATCCGCCCAGCCCCAACCGTCGGCCGTGAAAGGGGTGCCAAAAGCGGAGTTGCCAATGCGAGGATTGATGACCTTCTTACCTGAGACAAACATCCCAGGTCTGCCAGCTCCCTCCGCGACAAGAATCGTATTCGATAAACCATCCGTAATCGACGCGAACTTGACCCCTTGTGGTCCACGACCCATGGCACCCAGGACTTCTTTGGTCCCCAGGGAAGGCAGACCGGAAACTACGAAGGCAGCGTTACGAACGGCATTGATAGAGCCGTAGTCGGCATAACCCCAAATCGGCCGGTCGACACGCGCGCCGCCGGTGATGTCACTGTACAAGTTCGACGTTGGGTACTCACGTCCCGTGGGGGCAGATGGACACAACATGGTGGGGAGCGTAACTGTGGTCAACGGGTCATTGACCGGAGCGAACCAAGGCAAACCGTGCTTGTATGCGGAGTAGACATTGTTCTGCTCAATATACGGCAGAATCATCGAAACCCATGACTGTTGAAAGACCGCCGGAGAGGTAAGAGATATACGGCTGGGTGGGATGACCTTGTGGGCACTTTCGTAGTTGTGCATGGCCAGTCCCAATTGGCGAATGTTATTGCTACACGACATGCGGCGTGCAGCCTCGCGGGCAGCTTG
>JBBQRC010000802.1:0-2623 GCA_038215215.1 Pirellulales bacterium | reverse complement strand
ATCCAGTTGTTCATTGCCTTCGACACAGGAGTTGGTGGCGCGGGGTTGGCTTGACCGGATGGCGACTCGACGGTTTGCTGCGAGCGCGACGACTCAGCTTCACCCGACTGTTGAGCCTCTTTGGGTTGCGCGGGTGTTGGTTGTTTTGATTGCGGCTGGTCGCGATTTTTTTTATTGCTTGGCGACTGACCCTCAGGTCCACTTTTGGGTTGGCCAGGCTCGGGCTGCTCTCTGGTTGATGTTGGATCCGGCGTTTGCGGGCTGCGATTTGCTGTGGCTTGCTTGTTTTCCTGGGGTGATTGGGAACGATGGCTGGTCGACTTTGCGGGAGCTGTATCGGCTTGCTTGTTTTCCCCGGGTTCACTTCCCTGTTTAGGTGCATCAGCTGCGGCATTGTCTGCCGCTTGGGGCGGCCCTTGACCCTCGGCCTGTGGCGGACCGCTCTGCTCCGCCGCATCATCGCGGGCCGCTGATGAATCTGGTGTGCTCGCTTGTGACTGCCCCTCCTGCCCCCAACCCGAGCGATTCGTCTGCAATCCAGGGGGAGCAGTTAATTCCAACGGCAAACCTGCCAATTGAACACCACGATCGGCGGGCAGAGGCAACAGGAAACAGGACAACAAGATGACCACAATTCCAACAGCGCCCACGCCCAACCACGTCCGGCTCAATTCGCTTGGCATTTCAATCCCACGCTGCCGCGCGTAGCGACGCATACCGACAAAGGACGTTGTCAGTAACAGTCCGAGCGCGCAAGCCAGGTAGCCCACCAGGTACTTAAACGCTTGACTGCGGGCGGTTGGATCTGGAATGGCAATTTGCCCGAGTCCGAACAGCGGCAGGGCCAACAACGCAAAGTACAGAATCCAGACACCAGGATTGTGTCTGCGTTTTTTACCCTTCGACCCCGGCTTGCCCTTTGCTTGCGGTTGGTCGTTGCGACTCCTCGGTTCACCTTGTTCAATCAATCGGAGCGATTGCAGCAACCCTTGCTGCAAGCTCTCTTGGCGGTCGTCAACGTGGGTGCAATCGAATGTAATGCGATCTGCGAGATACCAAGCGATACCCAGGAGACCCAGATTAATAATCCAACTGAACGGTCCCAGTGGGCCACTAACCGTCACGAACCGGAGCATCGCCAACATGGCCGCCACTGCCAGCGGGATACTGAACGCGTTGGCATAGGCCCTACCGTTATCGATGGCGATCCGCGCGATCAATACTGTGGCAACTGTAAACAGCCCCAGGATGTACATTAACCGCGAATCATATTGCCCTCGATAAAATGCAATCACCAGGAAAAAAACCAGGCTTGCAATCATGCCAATAATCAGCGCAGGCGAGATGGCGAGGGTCAAGTTATCGATGGCTGTTGATTCATGCGCAGCGGCGGGTTTGCGGCGAATCATGGGCGTTCAACCAAAGCAAAGTACTGACGAGGGAAGCCGCTAATTGTAATTGAATAATGGGCAGTCACGATGGTTACTGGAATAACAGTTTCTGGAATAACAGTTTCTGGAATAGCAGTTTCTGGAATAAAAGTTTCTGGAATAAAAGTTTCTGGAATAAAAGTTCAACGTCTGGCAACAAACGGGGCATTTCAGCGCTTCGGTTTGGTACGATAACGTTCCGCCAGTAATTCTACCGTTTGCCTCAGTTCAGCCCGGCAACTGGCCGGTTCTAGGACTTCGGCCTCGGTCCCCAAACGCATGACGCGCTGTATGATCTCCGTGTCGTGGTAGGCGGTCACGGTCAATACGACGTGTCCGTCGGGTTCCGGCGTTAGGGTTTGCTGAGCGTGCCAGGGGTCTTCTTGGACCCACATGGCTGCCTGGGGTGACAAGCGAATCACGTACTGTTTGGGGTCCGCTCCACTAAAAATCCCTACCGACTGGCCGAGATGCGCTTGCAAATCGATCGTCTCGTTGGGCTTGAACCAATTATCCAATGCTTTAGCACTGAGAAAACGGTCTAGCTTCCAATGCCGTAGCCGTTCAGTGCCTGCACCATCACGAGCTTCTTCAGTCGCGATCATGTAAATGCTCGATTGGAAAATGGCTACACCGTAGGGTTCCACGATCCGCATGGTGGCGGCGCGGCCAGGCACTTGATACTCCATCTCCAAGTGGCGATGTTCTTGGATGGCGCGATTGATGCTCTTGAGCATTCCTTGATGCTTCACGTAAGACTTCGTGACGGTGCCGAGCACGTACAAGGTGCGACGATAACGCTGATAATGCTCCCAGACACCAGCTGGTAACTGGTCCCGCACCTTATTCCAGAACGATTCAATGCCGATCCAGAACTGCGTGCCCACAAGTGGCAGCATCAAGTCACGTCCCATCGACAGCGCAATCAACTCGCTGGCAGTGATCGCAATCTTCTGCAGCCCCTTATCGACGCGGCTCAGTCTCCATACTCGACCGCGCGGCGTTTCTTCATCCGCAATCGGCATCCCGGCGGCCACAAGTGCCTCGATGTCGCGGCGAATACTGCGCGAGTGCAGCGACGTCAAACCAAGTTCTTCGACAATGGCGTCACGAAGCTCATCAAGCGTCGCACCGAAGCGGAGACGTTCAAGAACTTGCAAGATTTTGTGTTGACGAATGAGCTGTTCGTTGCG
>JBBQRC010000801.1:0-2624 GCA_038215215.1 Pirellulales bacterium | reverse complement strand
GACTGAACAATCTCGAAGTTCAAGGGCGGATGATTTTCGTCGACAAGGCGGCTGGCCCCAACGCGGATGGATCGTTGGCCAAACCGTTCAATAACATTGCCGGTGTAGGCGTGGCTAACGCGTTTGCTTCGGCCCTGCCGGGGGACATTGTCCGCATTCTTGGCAACGGCGGTGGTGACGGCAAACTGGAAACCGTTGGTGACAACTTTGCGTACGAGATTGGTTTCGGCCTGTTGGGTGGAGCGGCCCTCAGCGATGGTAGCACGATGGATGTGCCCAAGGGCGTAACAACCATGATCGACGCGGGAGCCATCTTCAAACTGCGGCGGGCTCGCATCGGAGTCGGTAGTTCGAGTCTGGGTGTAGATCGAAGCAGTGGTGCGTTGCAAGTCTTGGGCACACCAGCCCTGACCGACAGCAGTGGCAAACTGCTTCGGGCTGCCGATGGTTCAGTGATCCCAGGTAGTGTCTTCTTCACATCATGGCTCGATCAATCGTTAGGCTTTGATACTTACCCTCCGCAGACGGTTCCGGCGGTGGGAGATTGGGGCGGTCTTTCGTACCGCCGCGATGTGGATCAAGATGCTGGTCGCAGCGACTTGGAAGACCAAGGTATTTTCCTCCAGTACGTCAATCACGCGGATATCCGTTACGGCGGTGGCGGAAACGTCGTCATCGATTCGATTCAGCAAGTCGTGAATCCAATTCGCATCATCAACATGCGTCCTACCGTGACGTTCAATAAGATCAGCAACAGTGCGGACGCAGCCATGAGCGCGGCCCCGAACAGCTTCGAGGAAACGAATTTCAACGAGCCGAAGTACCAGCTAAATGGCAAATTCACCAGCGACTACGATCGCGTGGGGCCAGAAATTCGCAACAACACGCTCATCAACAATTCGCTCAACGGATTATTCGTGCGAGTGAACACCCCGGCCGGTGGTGCGATTTTCCCGCTGACTGTGGCGGCGAGATTTAATGATATCGACATTCCGTACATCATCAGTGAAAACATCTTTGTTACTGGCCAACCGGGTGGTTCGATTTTGGACACCACGCGGCCACTGGCTAACTTGGTCGCCCTGCAGCCTACCGTCGGTGGCTTGCTGCCACCCGGGACCTATAACTACAAGATATCCTTTGTTGATGTCAATGGTTACGAGACCCCCGCGTCGAATGCCACGGGAAACGTTGTCTTAAACATTGGACAAACTGCAGTCCAGATGTTTGGGCTGCCATTAACATCTGGAGAATACGTCGCGCGGAGAATTTATCGCAGCAACAACGTCGGTAATGGTGAATACAATCTGGTCGCCCAGATCGACGCGACCTCTTCAGGCTTTATCGATTTGGGGCAAGAAGCCGGTGGTGTGTTGGTTCGAGCTCGCGCCGACGTCAGTGGTGTCGCTTTGACTTCGCAGGTCGCCGGTGCTTTTGCCGCAGGTGTTTACAACTATCGCTTAGTGATGGTGGATGCTTCCGGCGCAGATGGGATCGCTTCCGACGTCACGACAAACGTGACGGTTTTGGCCAACCAGCGCGTGACGGTGAGCAATCTGCCGCTGACGCAAGCGAATTTCAGCGGCCGACGCTTGTACCGCAGCGCTGCGGGCGGCGTCGGACCTTATACGCTGGTAGCGGACCTACCTAATAGCACGAGTGCGACAACGACTGCGTACGTGGACTTGGGTGGCAATTTGGGAACCCAGTTGTCGCCTTACAGTGTGGGTACCTTGCGTCCACGTTTGAATGCCAGCTTGCAGATTGATCCAGGAGCTGTGCTCAAGTTCGAAGGGGCACGTATCGAGATTCAACCAGGCGCGAGCTTGGTGGCCGAAGGCACCGATGGCGCGCCGATCATCTTCACTAGCAAACTCGACGACCGTTATGGTGCGGGCGGTACATTTGATACCAACAACGATGGTTCGCGGGCGGCTCCCAATCCACGTGATTGGGGTGGCATCTACGCCAGTACCGGTTCCACGCTGAGCCTCGATCACGCGACCGTGGCTTATGCCGGTGGTGTGACCAAATTGGAAGGTACCTTTAAGGCCTTCAGTCCCATCGAAATTCAACAGGCAGAAGCCCGTATTACCAACTCGACGTTTGAATTCAATCAGGACGGCATTGGCGGTCAGGGACCGCTCAACCGCTTGGGGCGACTGGACAATCGGTCCTCTACGATTTTCGTCCGCGGTGCTCAGCCCATTTTGGTGAACAATACATTCCTGAATAACCGTGGCAGCGCGATCGACATCGACGCTAACAGCATGACTGCGGATCTGCGCGTCGACTACGGACGCTCGACGGGTTCAGTAGATCGCTTGAGCAAATACGATAGCAACCGCGGTCCACTCATTCGTGAAAACCGAATGAACAATAACGAATTGAACGGGTTGGAAATTCGGGGCGATTTCCTCATGACTGAAAGTGTCTGGGATGACACGGACATTGTGCACGTCTTGTTCACATCGGTCGTCGTCGGTAACTTCGTTCACGAAGGTGGACTGCGATTGCAGAGTTCCCCGACCGAGTCGCTGGTAGTCAAGCTGAGCGGCTATGGCTCGAACTTCAATAGGGCTCTGGGAGCAGGCTTCACTGCCACTGGTACAACGACCAATGCC
>JBBQRC010000800.1:0-2626 GCA_038215215.1 Pirellulales bacterium | reverse complement strand
CCCAAGGAGCTCAAGGTTTGGCAAGCGTCGAAGCGGATCTAAAATCCGCTACCGACGCCTTCGCTCTGGCTGAAACGGATTTGCAAAACGCTGCCACGCAAGCGCAGGCTGCGACTTCGCAGTTGGCCGTGGCCACTGCCGCCATGGAACAGCACACAACCGAACAGCTTCAATTGCAACAGTCGCTCGATTCTCTAGCGGGCACCGTCAAGTTGATTGGGAGTTCCGATCCGCTGGCCGCCGCACAACAGACGATTCTTGTCGAGCTACAAAAACGGACTGTTCAAGCGGGTCAATTGCAGGCCGCCATCGTCGCCGCGCAGCAAGCGGCGGATGCGGCTGCAGTGCTGGCCACGCAAAGGACTCAGGCACGCGTCGCACGTCAAGCGGACTTAGAGGGAGTCAACGTCCGTTTGGTCGCAGCCCGCGAAGTGGCGACTGCTAAGCAAGCGGAAGTGGCCTTAGCGCTGGAGGCCAGCCGTGAGCGTTGGAACATGGTTCGCGAAGATTCCGTCCAGCGCCTGGACGTCGCTGGTCTGCAGCCGCTCTCTCCCGAACAACTTTGCTGGAGTATTTTACGCGTCACAGGACAACTGGAGGCGCACATACAAGCTGAATTGGCGGAATTGGAAAAGCAATCACCTCTAGCTGCCGACGCAGATGATGCCACAAAGGCCTTGCGACGTCGGCAAGCCGTTCGCGCCGCCATGGATAAACTCCGCGGCAATGCCGATGTCTTTGTGACGTTATACGGCTCGGGTCCGGATAAGACCCAAGATGACTTCTTCGCTTCTGCCGATCAGGCACTCTACACTGCCAATGCGGGCAATATCTTTGCTTGGGCTGGTCCGGGAAACAACAACGTGACGCAGCAAGCCCTGGCGATGACCGATGTCCCCCAGATCGCTCAAGGCATTTATTGGACCTTGCTCTGCCGTCAGCCCACCGCTGAGGAGATCGATTTGGTTGCACAACAACTCACCGCGGGCGGAGATAACCGCGCCGCAGTGATTCAGGAAATGGTGTGGAGTCTTCTCGCCAGTGCCGAATTTCGCTTTTGCCGTTAGCTTCCGAGATTTTTGACGATTGTTTTGCATTCACCGTGGCGCGACTCGCCGAGTCGTGAAATTGAATTGGAGTTTGATCATGCGTGTACGCTATGCTTGCCAATCCCAGGAACATCAACTGGCTCAACTGGGGGCCAGTCGTCGCCAGTTTTTGGGGACAATCGGCGGCGGTCTGATGGCTGGTGGTTTAAGTTGTTTGACGCGTGGTGCAGCGGCGGCCGAGCTACAGCAGCGTGATATGCGTGTGGTTGTGATCAACATGCACGGCGGGCTCAGCCAACTGGAAAGCTGGGATCCCAAACCAGGGACAAAAACGGGTGGGCCAACGCGCGCGATTGCCACCAGTGTGCCCGGCATCCAAATCAGCGAGCTCTTGCCCTACACGGCTCAGCAGATGCATCATTTGTGCCTGATGCGTGGCGTGAACACTAGCGAAGACGACCACGGTAAAGGGACCTATATGATGCTGACCGGTCGCCGTCAGTCCCCCGCGGCAGACTACCCACAAATTGGTGCGGTGGCGGCCAAAACGTTGTGCGACGAAGCCAAGGGACTGCCGGGGCACATTCTGATTACGCCCGGCGGTGGTGGCGGCCGCGGCAACGAAGCGGCTTATTTGGGACCAAAGTATTCGAGTATCGCATTAGGTGGTGATAAGCCCCCGCAAAATTCGGTAAAGCCTGAGTCGATCTCGGACGAAGCTGAACTGCGAAGGCATGAATTCCGACGCAAAGTCAACGAACAATTCCTCAACCGCGGGCGCTCGGCCATCACCGACGCTTATACCTACAGTTACGAACAAGCCCTGCGACTGATGGAACGCCGCGACGTGTTTGATCTGTCAAAAGAACCAGCGGCTGACCTCGATCGCTATGGCAAGCATGACTTCGGTCGCCAATGCCTACTCGCCCGCCGCCTGCTCGAAAACGGCGTTGCGTTTGTTCAAGTAACGCACAGCAACTACGACACGCACAATGAAAACTTTAATTTTCATATTGAACAACTGGGTGAGTTCGACCAACCGTTTGCCTGTTTGGTGGGCGACTTGGCCGAGCGCGGGCTACTGGATCAAACCCTGGTGGTAGTGCTCAGCGAATTCGGTCGGACGCCCAATATCAATCTGTATTACGGTCGGGATCATTGGTCGCGGGCTTGGACCGTCGTTATGGGTGGAGCTAAAGTGGCCCGCGGAGCTGCCTTCGGGGCAACCAATGCCGAAGGTACCGAAGTGACCGATGGCCAAGTGGACCATGGCCAACTGTTTCACACCTACTTGCGGGCTGTCGGTGTCGATTCAAGTCAATCGCTATTGGTCGACGGCCGCGAACTTCCGCTTGCCGACCCCGCGGTCGGCCCCGTTTGGAAAGTGCTGACTTAGCGCTTTGGCAAGTTGTAATTCGGGCTCACCAATACGAGCCGTCATCGGAATAGTTGCAGTTTGAGAATCGCGCCCTTCTATCTGATGAAGCCGTCTTTCGAACTGTGGTATCTATTCGAGTTGCGACTTGTGTGGCACGGGCTCGCCCGTGGTTTTGTCAGTTACCAGCTTGTACGTTGCC
>JBBQRC010000799.1:0-2643 GCA_038215215.1 Pirellulales bacterium | reverse complement strand
GGGTCAACAACGACCGTCTGTCACCGTCGACGATCGTATAGTCCAGCTTGTTATGCTCAGGATAGGGAGGGGCTTGCTCGAGACCAGACGCCTGCGCAGACTCGTTCGGCGTGTTGGACTTACCGCCAATCCGCAAGTTCTCTAACAAGTGCAAGCCACAGCGAGCCGGGGCGAGAATATCAACGTCGCCGTCCCCATCCAAGTCTACACAGGTCGAATCGAGGTCGATGCCACACGTACCACCTTGGGAGAGGGTGTTCCGTCGCCATGTTTTTGTGGCCGGTTGAAAAGTGTAACTGTAGATTGCGAGCGGATCATTTTCGCCCGGGTCTTTTCCATCGTGGCCTTGAAAACGCTTGCCGGTGACCAAGTCTACGTGTCCGTCACCGTCAATATCGGCCAGCATCAAAGTGTGCGCGTTCGACCAACTGGTGTCGATTGCATGGGTGATCCATTTGCGTTGCTCTAGCTGATCGCTTACGAGTGCTCGCGCGGCAGCAGATGCAAAGGTGAACTGCGAATCCGCCTCTCCAACCTGTTCGGTCCAGTAGAGCCCGATGTTGTGGCCGCGGCCCCATATTAGATCTTGGTCCCCATCGCGATCGACGTCGATACACAGGATAGGCAAGCCACAATCGCGTGCTAGTTTGAAATCTGCATGCCAGATCCAGCGACCATTACGCGGCTCGGCGGGTGCTTCGGCCCAACCGTTGGGGCCGACAATATCCATGCGACCATCGCCGTTAAGGTCCCCGGCGCCGATGCCGTGCCCCATGAGCTCTGTGGGGAGATCGTAGCGTGTCAGTTTGGATTGCCCCGCTGCATCCTTGCTCAAACCGTACCAGGCGGCGAAGGAGGTGCCGTTGGGAAGCACGTCAAGTTGCCCGTCACCATCAATATCTACCAAACGTCCTGTCTCGCTCGGACCGGGGGTATCGATAAGTTGATTTTCCCAAAGCGACTGGGCGGAGTCGACGGGGCCTGGGTCTGATGAGCCAGGATTGCGAACCCAATACAAACTCTGGCTGCGGTAATTCACGCTGACCAGGTCGAGATCGCCGTCGCCATCAACATCGAGCGGAAGATTGGAGTAATCATCAAAGCGTCCGTTGATTTTTTGTACTTCACGAAAGCGGTGTTTGGTCCAAGTTGGTGCCTCGTACCACCAAGCTCCACAAACAATGTCCAGTCGCCCGTCGCCGTTGATGTCGATAGCGGTAGCAGCACTGAACTCCGATTCAGCGTTCACCAAATGTGTCTTAAACTGCGGCTCAATTGCCAGCAGTTGCGACTGTGACATCGCTGTCGTCAACAGCAGCAAACGAAATACAATCGAATTCCACATGGATTCACGCTTGTTCAATAGTCTGGATCCGAGATTCAACCGCCACTTACGCGCCTACATCTTAACAGAACTGTGGCTGGCTACTCGCCGCCCGGGCTGTCCAACGACGGTAAACTTCGAGCTCAATTCAACCTCAAAATCCAGGGCTCAAATCTGCTAAACTGCTTGGAACATTGCACGCGATGCGGATCCATCACCTACCGATTCACCACCCCATTTGGAGCTCCTTTTATGAAACGTTCTCGCCTTATCCTAGTTCACGTCGCTCTGCTGGCAGGCGTCCTCAGTTCGCTGTTCGCAGCTCCCAGCGGTCGGGCTGACGAACCCAAAGTAAAGCCATTGCGGGCGCTCCTGGTGTTGGGAGGCTGCTGCCACGATTACGCGACTCAGCAGGAGACTCTCTCCAAAGGGATCTCGCAGCGGGCACATGTGGAAGTGATTGTCGCCTTTGATCCCGACAAAACCACCAAGCACCTGAACCCAGTTTACGAAAATGCCAATTGGGCAGAGGGAATCGACGTTGTAATTCACGACGAGTGTTCCTCCGATGTGAAAGACTTGGCACTTATCAACCGCATTCTGGAACCACACCGCCAAGGGCTTCCGGCCGTACTGTTGCATTGTGGCATGCACTGCTATCGCACCGAGGGATACCCGCAAGCGATTACGCCGTGGTTCGAATTTACGGGCTTGCAATCGACGGGACACGGACCGCAAGCACCCATCGACATCGCTTACATTCCACAGTCCCACGCCATCGTCAACGGCTTGACCAATTGGACGACGATTAATGAGGAGTTGTACAACAACAGCGCCGGTAAGCTACTTGAAACCGCCATCGCACTGGCACGCGGCAAGCAGTCGACCCGGAACAAGCAAGGCGAGGCAAAGGAAAGCGAAAGTGTAATTGTGTGGAGCAACAATTACCGGAATACGGCCAAAGTATTTGCCACGACATTGGGGCACAATAATGACACCGTGGCCGATGCCCGCTATTTGGATTTGATCACCCGTGGTCTGCTTTGGTCCTGCGATAAACTGAATGACCAATATCTCAAAACAGCCAAGTAGCGGTTGTCGCGCAGAAAATTGCTGAACTTTTGCTTAAAACATTTCCCAACCAGAAAAATTCCGGGTAAACTGCCATCGCCATTAAAGTGACCCCAGACTTCCTGGGCCAGCCATCTTAACTAGATTGTCGACTGGAGTTTCCAATGAGCTCGAAGAGGCTGTTGGGCAGTTTTCTGCTTTTCAACATGGGATTAATCGTGAGTGCTAATGCTGCGGGGCCCTTCTTC
>JBBQRC010000798.1:0-2644 GCA_038215215.1 Pirellulales bacterium | reverse complement strand
CGATATCGATGGCCTCGTGGTCTGCGTCGGCACGACTGCTCAGTTGATAGACATGGCTGAAGAGGATCTCTCTGACCAACCACTTGGTCGACCACCCGTGGCGCGTGAACTGGGTGGCCAGATGGTCAAGCAGTTCAGGGTGCGTCGGACGTTGCCCGAGATGACCAAAGTTATCCACGCTCGCTACCAATCCCGCTCCCATCAGGTGATGCCAGACGCGATTGACGTAAACTCTGGCAGTCAGCGGATGGCGGGTGTCGGCGATCCAACGGGCCAACTCTAATCGTCCACTAGTTCCCTCAGGAATGGGTGCAGGACTTTCGTAAAGTAGGTTGGACAGAAAGCCGCGTGGGATAACCTGTCCCGGCATATGCGGTTCACCGCGAATGCAAACAGCGCAGTCACCTATCACTTGGGCGTCCTGGACGGCCAGGGCAGTGGGAGCGGGTGGCGGCGCATGTTGCTGCAAGCTCTTTAACTGTTCATTGAGTTCGGCAAGCGAGTTTTTCGCAGCCACCAGCTCTGGCGTCTCGCTCGCTAGTTCCTTCTTGAGGGAAGAGTCAGCCGGCTGAGAGTCAGTTTGATCACGATTGACGAAACGGACGGCATCAATCACCACGAAGCCCGACGTGTCGGCTGTGGAAATCGTTACCTCCGCGTCTTGTTCAGTCGTAAAACGGAAGGTACCGAGAGAGCGGTAGAGCTCCGCACCTTGCTGGCGTTGGTCGAGGGCGATTTGCGCGATGCCAGCCGCATGCGTAATTGCCACTGGGACATTGGCCGCGCGTGTCGAACCGCCTTGAAAGGCCAACGCGATTTCATAGTTGCCAGCCGCGGGGAGTCGAGTGCGAAAGATGGCGACTTTCTCCCCCTTCTCCTCGTTCTCATCGTGAATGTAGCCAATGCCCACGAAGGGTTTGGAGAGAGCGGACGACTTCCACACACCCACGAGTTCGGCCTGCTGGTCGTCGATCACGATGGCACCGCCGTCGATAGAACTGGCCGCAGCTTTGGCCGTTTCCTGCTTGACCTGTTTCTCCGCCTTGGCAATCTCGGACTTGAGCCCCTTCAACTGCTTACCAAACGCAGCCAGGGCTGAGGCCTGCTCGGGCTCGATCGGCAACGGCGTACGCGGCCAGTTGGAGACATATTTTTGTATCTCTCCTTCGATTGAGTGCGAGCTGTTGAAGATTCCAGCGAGTGCGTAATAATCATTGGTCGGAATCGGATCAAATTTATGATCATGACAGCGGGCGCAGCCCAGCGTGAGTCCCAGAAAGGCGGTACCAACAGCGCTGATCTGCTCGTCGACCACATCCATTTGCATTTTGACTTTGTCCCTTTCGCTGAGCATCTTTGCGCCGAGCATTAAGAAGCCGGTAGCCACCAGTTGTCGCTGTCGGTCTACTGGATTGGCGCCCCCGAGTTGGTCGCCCGCAAGTTGCTCCACGATGAACTGGTCAAACGGCATATCGGACTGAAAGGCATCAATGACGTAGTTGCGATAACGCCACGCATCGTGGAAGGTCGCATTAAAGTCGCCGCCATTGGAGTCGGCGTAGCGGGCGATATCCAACCAGTGCCTGGCCCAATGTTCACCAAAAGCCGGAGAATCCATCACGCGCTGAATATAGGCCTCAAAGTTGAACGCTGCGGGTGCGTGTAGGAGTGCCAGGACATCATCGGCAGAGGGCGGCAAGCCGGTCAGGTCAAAGGCAATCCGTCTGAGTAGCGTGGCAGAATCGGCGTCCTCAATCGGTGCTAGTTTGTTGGCGATCAGTTTTTCCAAAACAAACTGATCGATGGCCGTTTTCGGCCAAGTCGAGTCGCTGGCCGGGATTTCCGGCTCCGCTACTGGCTGAAACGACCACAGCTCTGCGGCCGTAGTAGCAGTGTTTTGCGGTTCGCTGGGGCTCTTCTCCGTAGGCATGGCATGCCGGGGGTCGAACGCGCCTTGCTCAATCCAAGTTTCGAAGTGCGCGATGATCTCCTCAGTAAGCCTACCGGTTGGCGGCATCTCAAAATCTTCGTAGCGCAGGGCAGATAGCAGCAAGCTCTCGTCAGGGTGACCGGGGGTCACCGCAGGGCCAGATTCACCGCCTGCAAGTAGTCCAGCGTCCCAATCAACGCGCAGTCCCCCTTTAACGGAATCACCCCCACCCGCATGACACTCATAGCAGTGCTTTACAAGTACCGGCCGGATATGCGACTCGAAAAACTCGGACGACTCCGGTGGCTGCGCGGCCAACGCGTTGGTCGTCAACGATAACAGAATCGCGACGAAAGTAACCTGCTTCATAGATTCGATTTCCCAGGCAGTCAAATATTCGCTCGTCTAACACACAATGCAGGAATTAGCAGACTCATACGAAATCTCGCCCACGTCCATCGCGCTGGATGTACGGTCAGTGATCGTAGTTTCTGGGCGGCATGTTGTTACGATGTAGGACTCCCGAGTCGCAATCGCCGCCATTGGTCGATTCCCTACTTCCTAGGATACCCGTGAGGAGCCTTGTCGGACACTAAAACCGAAGGAATGCTTTCAAAAACACAGATAAAGACTTGCATTACTTTTTGAGCGAGACACATTTCGCATTTGTTCTCACCCGACTAAACACAGCACTCATGGTGCTCAAAGGGAGGA
>JBBQRC010000797.1:0-2648 GCA_038215215.1 Pirellulales bacterium | reverse complement strand
AATGTGGTGGATGTCACCAATTACGTGATGATGGAGTGTGGCCAACCGCTACATGCCTTCGATTTGAAGCATCTACGTGGTGGCAAGATCATCATCCGCGCGGCCGGCAAGAGCGAGAAATTTCTGGCCATCGACCATCGTACGTATGAATTGGACGAACGCATGGTCGTCATTGCCGACGCGGAGCGGGCGGTGGCACTTGCAGGTGTCATGGGTGGTGCCGAGAGCGAAGTGTCGCCGACCACAACAGATTTGCTGATCGAGTCGGCAACCTTCGAGCCGTTGCTAATTCGGCGGACGGCCCGCAAACTGAAGCTGCAGAGTCCCTCGTCGTATCGTTTTGAGCGACGTCCAGACCCAGCGGGACTTGATTGGGCCAGTCGTCGTTGCTGCGAACTCATCCTAGAGGTCGCCGGCGGTAGCGTGTCCTCGGGCCTGATTGATACAGCCAGCGATCCGCGTCCGAGCGCTGCCATGGAACTGCGTCTCCCGCAGATTCGTCGCGTGCTGGGCATCGAAGTACCCCAGACTGAAGTGGAACGCATATTGGTCTCACTCGGTTGCACGGTGAAGAGCGGTTCGCAGCTCGCATTACAAGTGACAGCCCCGAGTTGGCGGGCCGACTTACACCGTGAAGTGGACCTGATTGAAGAAGTGGCGAGGATTCATGGCTACGAAAAGATTCCCGAGGATGTGACAGTGCCGCTGTCTGTAGCCGCTCAACGCCCCAAAGATTTGGCGCTGCGGCGGGCTCGACACGTGCTGAGCGCCGCGGGATTCGACGAAGCGATGACTCCCAGTATCGTGACCGAGCCCTTGGACCAATGCGGAAGCATTTGGACAACCAATCCGGCGTTGGTTACCGAAACTCCGCTGCTGGTCGGCGCCAGGCAACTGCGAAGGGCCATTCTCCCCAGCTTGTTAGCGGTCAAGTACACCAATCAAGCGCAGTCGCTGCGCGATGCACACCTTTACGAAGTCGCCACCGTTTTCCTGCCGAATTCGCAGTCGACGGCGCTACCAACCGAACAGAGCACTTTGGGAATTGTGGGCGACAGCGATCTGCTGTCGCTGAAAGGTTCCGTCGAAGAACTCGTAGCCCAAGTCGTGAAGAAACAAGCAAGTGTGACTTGGTCTGTGGTGGAACATCGTTGCTTCCGTCCGGGTACCTCCCTGAGCGTTGAACTGGACGGAAAGTTGTTGGGTTATGTGGGCATGGTCCATCCCCAAATTCAATCGCTACTTGGTCTGGATCAACCCATTGCCGCCGCGGAGCTTAATGTTGACATGTTGACCGCTGCGCTAGAAGAGGTGCGGCGCGCCGACCCGGTAAGCCCCTATCCGGCGATTACCCGCGACTTAAACTTTATCGTCGCCGAATCACTGCGCTGGAGCGAGTTGGCAGCAGCCTGCCAGGCGGCTGGTGGTCCCGCTTTACGAGCAGTTGCCTATCGCGAAACGTACCGCAATCCACAAAAAGACGGCGACAACCAAAAGCGCATGCTGTTGACCTTGCATTTCCAGAGTTTGGAACGCACCTTGACTAGCGATGAAGTCGATCAGGCAGTTGCTGCCGTGATCGCTCATTGTCACCAGCAACTCTCAGCCAGACTACTCTAATCCTTAAATCGATCTAACTTACTGACAGCCGCCACGTTGGGTTTATCGCCACAAGGGTTCGATCTGCTGAGCATTCCAGTTGTCCCACAACGACGACAGTGCTTGGACGCGAGCGGGTTCTGTAGCCGCACGGTCGGTTGTCTCGCTGATGTCCTGAGCGACATTGTATAGCTGCCAGTGGGTGTCACCGCGGATAAGTTTCCAATCGCCGTTACGCAAGGCGTTTTTCTTACCGACACGCCAAAACAAGGTGCGGTTGGGAGGCTCCGTCGTTCCGCCAACTAGCCATGTCACGAGACTCATGCCATCGAGCGTTGCTTTCTCCGGCGCGGCACCGGCAAGTTCCAGTGCGGTAGACACGGCGTCCATGGAAGTAATGGGACCATCCAGCACGCGGCCAACTGGCATGTGGTTCTTCCAAGTGACGATAAACGGTACGCGAATGCCCCCTTCCCACAGGTCCCCCTTGCCGCCGCGCAGCGGTGCATTGCTGGAGGTTAGTTCTTTAGTTGGCCCACCATTGTCGCTCAGGAAGACGATCAGCGTGTCGTCCTCCAGCTCATTTTCGCGTAGCGCGGCCACAACTTGGCCAACGCTATCGTCCAGTTGTGCCAGCATGGCGGCAAAGATGCGGCGATGGACATCTTCGATATGAGCGAATTTTTTCATGTACGCGTCTGCACCTTGCATGGGACTATGCACGGCGTTGTAGGAGAGGTAGAGGAAAAATGGTTGACCGCGTTTGCGCTGGATAAAGTCGGTTGCCTCGCGCGTCAAAGCCTCGGTCAGGTGCTGCGTCTCCTGCACGGCTTGGCTGCTGCGAAGGATTGGATTGTCGGCGTCGTAGGGTGGTTCGTTGTTACCGAGGTGCGTGCTCCAAACGATGCGGCCATCAGGTGAGGTCCAGCGACCTCGGCCGTCACCGGGAAGTGCTTGGCGGCGAAGCCAAGTTGTGACACCCTGCCAGGGTGGCGGCACGAAATAATGTCCCTCGTGCAAAAAGCCAAAGAACTCGTCGAAGCCGCGGC
>JBBQRC010000796.1:0-2652 GCA_038215215.1 Pirellulales bacterium | reverse complement strand
ACCAAGGCTTGTTTATCGTTTAATGAACTGCGGAAAGAGCTGTAGACATATTGCAGGCCAAACAAGCCCAATGTCGCACTCACTCCGATTGCCAATAATTTTTCGCGTTGATTCATTGCTCGTGCTATTCGTTTTCTTGACGACCGTCAAATCTTTTAGAATACCGTCCTTGATCGTGACACTCAAACAGTCAACCGGGTCGACTAAGTTCTTGGGTTTTCGTTGCTCGGCGCCACAGTTCCCGACTCAGTTATGGGCGGGCTGTTGGTCGCAGGTTCAGGATGAACAGGTGTGCCTTCCGCTGACGGCACTGACTCCGGTGCAACCTCTGTGGTAGGAGGAGTCACTACTGGGGCCGGAGGCTCCTCTGCCTTGGTGGCAGGAGGTTCCGCTGCTGGAGCGATGGATGCCGTCGGTTCTTGCTTATCGGGTACAACTTGGGTGGCTTCCGACTGAAGCGGCGGCGACTGCGTCGCCTCATTGGAAACCGGAGCGGAGGTTTTCGTTACGACCGTTGCCGCGTCTTTCGCTGGCTTCTTGTCCGCCAATAGGTCCCAGCCGCGTTTGACCACGCTGATGGTTACATTGGTCTCCCAAGGATATTGTCCCCACCTACCCGTTTCTTTGAGCCCGCTGCCATTCACCCGAAATTTTTCATCTTCGCGCAGCTTGGTTTCAAAATCGCTCAACGAAATGGCGGAAGCACCAAAAACATCGGACTTGATTTGTCCCTCTGTGCCTTTGTTTTTCCCTTGCAGGACCGGGCGTACCGAAAAACTGGTGTTGTACATGATGACTTTTTCAGGGGGCGGCATGCGGAGTGCGATGTCCTCCAGTTCAGCCAACCAGTTCGGAGAGCCTTCCAAGAGCGATTTAACTTCTTCGAATTCAGCGAGCTGCTTCTTGGCCAGATCACCCATACCCTGTTTGTCAGCGATTTCCTTTTTGTAGCCGGCTAATTCGCGATCCATGCTACTGACCGTGCTGTACCACCACCAACCGGCCAGCATCAGCACGAGCCCCACGGCAGCCCCCGCCGCCACGTAACTGCGGACATTCTGCTTGCGGGGGGGACGTTTTTTCGGGCTCTTAAAATCAATCAACGTCCGCTTGTCTGGGTTTGGCGTTCCCAACACGCCAGCCATCGCGGCAATTCGATTGGAGGAAGAATGATTCAACTGGTCAGCGTCAGGGTAGTTGGCGGGCAGCATCACCAGAGGATCGATCACCGAGAAGGAACAGCCAACCGCCTCAGAGATCAAATGCTCCACCTTGCCGGCCAATTCCGCCGGTGCGATCAGCAGTCCACTCGCCAAAGACAGGCCTTCTATTTGGCTGGCGGCAGCCACCATACTCCGTTTAATTTCGCCGACTATAGCCGCGGCAATTAGCTTGCCATCGGATGGCAGACGCGTGCTACGTAACTGGACTACAGCACCCGCTTTGAGCAACATTAAATCGGCTTGTTGGTCCGTCAGACACATGACCAATGCCGCACCGTCTTTCATGGTGCGGTTGGTATCTGATTGCAGCGCGAAGCGGGCGATTTCGATAGGACGCAACACGACTTCTGTCAACTGCAGCCCAGCGCCAATCACGGCACTTTCTATTTCCGCCAAGTGCGCCGGAGAAATGGCGGCGACCAGCGCCGCTTTGTTTTCACTGCCAGCGTCGTCTGGCAAGAGGATGTAATCCAGCGGCCAGGTTTCGCCCACATTGGCCATCTGCCGCTGTGCTTGAAAACGAATGATTTCCGGTAACTCGTCTGCGTCCACATTGGGGACCGACAGATTACGAATCTCGACTATTTCACGTCCCACAACGACAATCGCGTCGGATTTGCTCAGTCCCATTTCCTGAACTGCCTTGCGGAGCGCTTGCCCGGCGGTCACAGTTCCCGATTCCGATTGCCCCAGCGGCGATAATCGGATCTGTTCAAAGGCGATCGCGGCCCCACGTCGGACGCCGCAGCCGACCAACAGTCCATCGCGCTGCCAATCAATCACTACGAATTTTGCCACAAATCGCTCACTTCATTCAAATTTACTGGGTATGGCCGCCGGCCGACTCACCCTATTCTAATTAACGCAGACCTAAACCCGAATTCATTCCCGCATCAAACCGCTGACCTAAGGTGGGTACGTCAAAGGCCCGCCCCAGATGATCGAGTCGCCGGAAAAACAGCACTTCGGGGACATCCCCTGCACCGCTGACGATCGCCTCCACCCGACTCGAGGCGGCGCTTCCTTCGAGATAACCCACCACCTGCGCTTTAAAGACGTCGCCACCACAGGTCACCAGTGGCAGCAAAGTGCGCATTTGATCCACGGTGACATAACCCTCGGCAGTCAACCATGTTTCGAATTTGCGTGTTTCGCTCTCCGAGCCGTCCGCGCGGGCTTGCAGGATTTTTTCGACGACCTCCTCAGTCATGCCGGGCAAGCCCAGCAGAATCTCACGCGGGCACTCCATAACGTTAATGCGGCCTGGAATCGTCTTCGCATCCACGGTTGTCAGCTTGTCCATCACGATGGGTGAATAGTTGGCAATGTCCAACGGCAACGAGGAGAACGGAGAGGTATAGACCGTCTGTTGCCCATTGGCATTGATGGTCACCGTGGCATCTACCAAATCCAGCACCTGCTTGAATTG
>JBBQRC010000795.1:0-2667 GCA_038215215.1 Pirellulales bacterium | reverse complement strand
CGCTCCATAACGAGCGCGAAAGTCTGCGTCCTTGACGCTCTGGCCAACCAGCGGTGAGCGGGACGAGATCACGACTTCGCAAAGCAAATGACCTGAGCGCGGAGCGGGCTGGGGAACAGTTGCTGCGGGAATTCCATTCAGCGAATTGAGTGAGGCGTTGGCAGCATCCAGGAAAAATTGATGCTCGACCGGTTCCAGCCCTTTAATTTTTTGCGCGTCAATAATTGTGCCCAACATGCCGGAAAAGCACAGGATATCTAGCGCCTGAATCTCTTCGTCCGGTGAGACCGGTGCCATCCGTTTGTCGAGCCGATCGATGGCATAAACGTACAGCCCTGGTAACTCCCGCAGCCCCGAATTGCGAATCGTTTTGCCAACCAAGGAACACGAGCGCTGAACAATTAATTCGAGCGTGTACTCTTTGGGATTGGCTTCGGCATATTCCAGCAAGTCGGTGCGGTTGGGTAACAAGCGTTGTCCCAATGTCGCCAAGTAGATCATGCCTGCGATCGTGATCGGCAGTCCAATCCACGTCAGTTCAAACATGCCGATTCCCGCGCTACCACCATCGCGCATGGCTGCATCCACGACAAGGTTGGTGCTGGTCCCGACCAACGTGCAGGTACCACCCATCACGGCGGCGTATGATAGCGGGATCAGCAGCTTGGAGGGAGAGACGCGGAGTTTGCGAGAGACATGCACGAAGATCGGCATAAAAAAGGCGACGAGAGGAGTGTTGTTCATGAATGCGGACAATACCGCGACGGGAGCAATCAGCCTCAATATCGGCGTCCCCTGCTTCGGCCTGCCCAGCATCCATCGGCTCAGGAATTCGATCGCCCCCGTCGATTGCAAGGCGCCACCGACGACAAATAAAGCAGCAATGGTGAGCATCGCTGGATTCGCAAAGCCCTTCAGAGCTTCATCGATCGTGATGACATTTAAGGCGGCTAACGTCAACATCGCCACCAACATCACCACTTCAATGGCAACGCGATCTTGAAAAAGTGCCAGCACAAGGAAAAAGAGCACAGACAGCGTGATAACTAGGTCTGACGGCATAACAAATCTCGCAGTCAATTCTTAGCGCGGCAAATACAACAGCAGCCAAATCGATGGCGCGCAAATCGAGTGATGTCGTGCGCAAATCGAGTGAACTTGCCGCCGCGGCCCTCGTAACTTAAAATATCACCAACTAGGTCGTGATTGTTATCGACTGGCCGATGATTGTCAATTCGAGCTAAACGGATCAATTGGGCAAGAATTCTCATGAAACTCTCAAAGAAATCGGACTACGCGCTGCGGGCTCTCTGCAGCTTGGCCCAGGAAAAAGATGGCCAGCCGCTGTCGATTCGCTTATTGGCCGAGAGAAATGATGTTCCTAAGCGTTTCCTAGAGCAGATCATGCTGGAGCTAAAAGCCACCGGTTTCGTGCTCAGCACTCCAGGCCGAGTTGGCGGATTTTGGCTGGCACGACCGGCAGATCAAATTAGCATGGGGCAGATTGTGCGGTTATTCGACAAACTGCTGGCCCCCATCCCCTGCGTGTCGCAGCAAGCCTACGAACCGTGTACTCAGGAAGGTCATTGTCGCTTCCGTCGCGTGTTGCTGGAAATCCGGAACTACACGGCCAGACGCATGGAATTAGCGACCCTGGCCCAATTGATAGCTTCCGTTCCGGTTAGTTCCCAGGAAGTTGAAGACGGTTCGCTGGTCGATGGCGGCGGCATCTAATATGGCTGCTGCCACGGTCGCGCTTGCTAACGAAATCGCGAAACGAAGCGGTTCAACTCTGCACGTTTTTATGTTGCCGGACGATCGGCGATGCGAAACATTTGCTCGTGCGGAAGTAACGCTCCACCATCGATCGATAACATGGCGCCATTGATGTATTCGCTGGCGGGATCACACAGAAACAGGACTCCACGAGCGATCTCTGAGGGGGTGGCCAAACGCCCCCACGGCAATTCGCTGCCACGTGCTTTGAGCTCTTCTTCGAAGAAAAATTTGCGTTCGCCCGGGGTGTCGGTCCAGCCCGGATGCATGATGTTGACACGAATGCGGTGTTCGGCCAGTTCGCAGGCGGCCGTACGAGCCATCTGGTCGACCGCGGCCTTGGCCATGTTATAAGCCATAGCGCCGGGAATCGCCTTCAGCGCGTGCGGTGAACTCACGCAGACGACTGCACCACCTTGGCCCTGTTCAATCATGACCCGCGCGGCGGCACGCAGAAAGTTGAATGGCCCCCACATGCACACATTGATGGTTCTCTCAAAACCAGGCAGGTTGGCTTTGTAGAAGAGCTCGCGATCGCTATACGCGGCATTGGTTACCAACACATCGAGTCTGCCATACGTTTTGACAGTGTGCTCAACGACCTCGTCCACTGCTGCCCGGTCGGTCACATCCGCAACTCCTGCAGATGCTTGGCCACCACTTTGTCGAATCGAGCCTACGACCTCATCGGACTGCAGGATGTCGTTGCAGACCACGTGCGCGCCGGCGGCCGCCAGTGACTGAGCGCAGGCAGCGCCAATTCCACGTGCCGCGCCAGTAACGATTGCAACTTTCCCTGCAAAGATTTTTTGGGACGTTTCAGCCATGTTGATCCTGGTACCTGGATAATTGAGTTTCGCCATCCAATGCATCGTCAAAGTGAACGGAACA
>JBBQRC010000794.1:0-2675 GCA_038215215.1 Pirellulales bacterium | reverse complement strand
CGGTGCACCTCTCTGCTTTATTGACCATCCTCGACAGCGGTTCTTTCAAGCATTTCATAAACCAACTCAGCGACCCCAAGCGTTCACGCGTCGCAGCAATCCATTTGGCATCCTGCTGTCGTTCAGTCGCCAATGCCTTTAGTCTTCCCGGCGATAGCGGCTTACGATCGGAACCACGTGGCGGGAAAAGTTTGAACCAGCGACTGACGACTTCCTCTCCTTTCCATTCCTCAGCTTTGAGTGAATCAAGCCGCAGCAGCAAGTGAAGATGATTGTCCATCACCGAAAAGCCACCGACCAAAACTGCGAAGATTTCCGCAAGTTCTTGCAATCGTCGTTCGATCCAAATCTTGCGGTCCCCCGAGTTCGAATCCGCTCCTTCGGAGAACAGAAAAGCCCTTCTGACGCATCTTGAGATGCAATGATACCAACGGCTTAAGGCGACATCCACCAATTTTGAACGGGCAATTGTCCTGGCTAGTTTTCCCTTATTAATCCGCGCAGATTACCACAACAATCCGCTGTCGACAAACTACATTGCCTGTCCTGTGACAAACTACCGCGAAACGCATATCCGCTTGAGGTACGATTTAGTTGCGCTTCCGTCCTGATTTGGTGCTCTCTTTGTCAAAGTCTAGTGCTCTCTGTTCAATTGTGGGGCATTGCGAAGGACCGGCGTCGGAAAAAAGGCCAACGTCGATTCGCGTCAATCCTATTGAAAAGTGTAGACTACCATGTCTATGACTGTCCCCGCCTCCCTATCGATTTCTGGAGGGCCAAAATGAATGCGGAAATTCAAGCATACAACAACACGCAAGCGGCTGAAGATAAGCCGATTTGTGACTTGCTTGTCACAACCATTGACGGCATACTTTCCGAGAGCGACAGCAAGATTTGGCACGCACATCCTGTTTGGTTCTTGGATGGCAATCCAATTGTCGGTTACAGCAAGCAGAAAGCAGGCTTGCGGCTGATGTTTTGGAGCGGTGCGAGCTTTGAAGAAAAACAGTTGAATGTGATCGGCAAAAAATTTAAAGACGCGTCGATCTTCTACACCTCAGCGGAACAAATCAAAACGAAAGATCTTAAGCGTTGGCTGAAGAAGTCGATTGAGATACAATGGGACTATAAAAACATCGTAAAACGAAAAGGACACTTGGAGCGGAAGCCACCAGAGAACCGACGGGCGTGAAGGCTTGTCTGTGATCATATTTGTTGGTGCCATTGGGCGGACGACGAGTGTTTGTTCCAAACGAACATGCCGTAGCGTACATTCGGTTCGGCATTCCTTCGCTGATTAAGGCTCGGTAAGAATGAGTGACTCGATCATCCGCACGCGTATTTCAATCTCGACAGAACTACTTGTAAAAGTGTTTGTAGGTTGGTGGCTATTCGTGCCGATCATGCTTTGTGCACAAGAAGCAGTTCAAGAGTTCAATCTGAACCGAAAGTGGCGTGATTCTACGGGGTTGTTTGTAGTCGATGCCGAACTTATGGAAATCACACCCGCCTTCGCCAGACTTAGACTGAACGACGGAAAAGTAGTCGAAGTTCGACGCGAAGCACTTAGTGAAGCTGACCAGGCGTTCCTTGCCGAGTTTGAGAACGCTCGAAGTCCGTTTGCAAAAAAGTCGATTCCGATCTCACCGACCAAACCGGCACCAACCAAACCAACGAGTAGTGCGGATCCTGTACCTCGACAATTTGAGCAATCACCTCGCGTTGCTTCATCGCCAGGATTGCCCCAAGTACTTCCGACTGTGAAGAATGTCGTCGTCTACTCTCAAGCAACCACGCTTGGCCAATTGGAAACTGTTCTACCGGCGCTGCCAACCGTACCTGCTGGCGAAGCCTATTTGGCCGATGTCTACCTGATGTCGCGTGTTTCCAAACCATTGCTGGTCAATGTTAGCTCCCAAACAATTGCCTTCGGTTGCAGTCCTTCGAGTATCTCTAGTCGCCCACTGCAGAAGAGTCTCGCTTTCGTAGGACCACTTCCAAAGGGCCCTTTCGAACTAGTGGTTGATTCAGAGGATCCGTTCGCGTTGTTGGATCACAATCTAGAGACCGGACAAACACTGGCTGCCGGATGCGTACTCGGCGAGGTCGCTGATCGCGACCTAATCCTGCTTGAGGGATTGGGGGAAGGAAACCTGCGCGAAGTCTCTCGTTTTCGTTTGCCCGTAAACGCTCAATCTCGAACACAGATCGAGCAGGCCAAGCTAGTCGCACTGAATCAAGCGGTAATTCTTTATGAAGGTGTGGTTTATAGCTGGAATTTGAGCACAGGCAAGCAAATGTATCAATCCGATCCTATGCGAAAAATGATTAGTGGGATCGCTTTCAGCGATGATCTGAGCTTGCTGGTCATACACTCAGGAACGGGCCTGCATTTCGCTGATGCGCAAACAGGCGAGGATCTCGGTTTCTTGGATCTTGGACAATCGCATTCACTCCGTGCCATGGACACGGTCTTCGACCCGCGAAGTAATCGAATTGCATTCTGCAGTTACGATCGCTGGGGGATTTACGATTACCAAAGCCAAGCCATTCAACCGGCGGAGACGACGACGATCAAGCTATCCGGGAGACTCGTCGGCTGGGCTGGCTCCAATTTGCTGATTGCAGGCGACGGAGTGTTGCTAAAGACCGATGATCGCATTCCACTTTGGAAT
>JBBQRC010000793.1:0-2685 GCA_038215215.1 Pirellulales bacterium | reverse complement strand
AGCGAAACATCGAAACAGCCCATTCTTTTGAATGTGATTCAGTTAGGCAGGTTGCGAAGCCTGCGCCGCGAAGATGAATTTGGCTTGGGCGGATACGGCGAGGCTGAGTTGACACCCGATAAGCTGCTGGAAGAAATATTGCGAGATGGTCCAAGTCACAGCATCTTTACCGTGATTTGGGCAGAAAATTACTCGACGGTGAATCGCTGGCTATCCCGCACTGCACTGCGCGAGATCGAGATTCGCGCCCTGATGCAAATGAGTGCCAATGATTCGACCAACTTGATCGATTCCGTGGCGGCGTCGAGGCTAGGGGATCATGTGATGCTGGTTCACGATGACGCGACAGGCCAGCATCAAGGTTTTCGCCCGTTCGATTTTGACTCGCTTGGTGGAATCGAAGCTTGGGTAGCCGAACGCTGAGCACCGGTCCGACGCAATACTAGCTATCTGCCAGGGGCTTTTTCTTCTCGGTGATTACTGGAGTCTCGGCCGACTTTTCAGCATTCAGCTGGATGTATTCCTTCCATTCAGCGGGAACATTGTCCTCGTGGAAAATGGCCTCCACTGGACACTCCGGCACGCAGGCTTCGCAGTCGATGCACTCTTCCGGATGGATGTAGAGCATCTTTTCGCCTTCGTAGAAACATTCTACGGGGCAGACTACGACACAGTCCGTGTAACGGCATCCAACACACGGTTGAGCGACTACGTGAGTCATTTAGCAAAACCTTTCTGGGTATTCAATCGTTGCGGTAAATATTTGAAGGCGGATTATGAGTTGCACAGCGTGTGTAGCGTAACTGCGGCGGAATGACCTAGCCAATCGTAACCCAACGCTTCCGCGGCTTGGATCGGACAAGTGGATTCCTCGCTGACGCTGCGGGTTATCACTGGAGCTAAAGAAGCGCTGCGGAACTAAACCCTCGGTAGTAACCGTTGCACCATTGGCTGAGGCAATGCCGCTGGCAGTCAGCCACCGGACTGGTGTTCGGAGCCTTTGCTGTCGACTTGCAAACGCTGTCGACTTACAAACAACCGGACTGAGGTTGCTATCACACGCCTAAGGCATGTTAGGCGTCCGTTTACCTTGTGTCAAGCTACGCAGTTTGCGGACAGCGGATTCAATCAGGCCAACTATGATTCAGTCGGCAAATCGTTGTGAATAGGTACAGTTTTTTGCGTTGCAACCGCCACAATC
This sequence comes from Pirellulales bacterium, assembly GCA_038215215.1. Lineage (GTDB taxonomy): Bacteria > Planctomycetota > Planctomycetia > Pirellulales > Pirellulaceae > Aureliella. The sequence continues at coordinate 1,484 of JBBQRC010000793.1, read as the reverse complement.
TTGTGTACCAAGCCCCAGCACATTTCGGCGGTCACGAAAATGCCAGCTATCTTGTCAAGTGGCATACACAAACGGTCACGAACGGGGCAAGGTGTTGAAAATACGGTCCCCTGCGTCACCCAGTCCCGGGACAATAAATTTCTGTTCGTTTAATTCCGCATCGATGGCGCACAGGTAGACTTTGACGTCTGGAAATGCCTGCTGTAGCCGATTCAATCCAGGACGTGCGGCAATAATGCTGAGCACACGAATGTCGGGACATCCCCACCGCTTTAACGCTTCAATGGCTGAGACGACGCTTCCACCGGTGGCCAGCATGGGATCGACGACGAACGCGACATCACTCGCACCACCAGCGGCAAGCTTGCTGTAATACTCGATGGGCTGGGCGGTTTGCTCATCACGATACATTCCCAGATGCCATACTTCTGCATCCGGTAGCAACTGTTGCAGCGGCTCGATCATTCCCAAACCTGCCCGCAGGATGGGTACGAGTGCAATTTTGGGTGCTAGTTCTCCACCAACCATGGAAGTCAGAGGGGTGTCAATTTTCTTTGGTCGCAACGGCAAGTCAGCGGTTGCGGCAACGGCCAGTAATGTCGCCAAACGGTAGGTCTGCTGTCGAAATTGAGAGGGGGGCGTCAGTTTGTCACGCAGAATGGTGAGATGATGCATGACTAACGGATGACTCAATTCGACTGCTTCGGACACCGCTTTACTCCTCTTCCGCTTCACGTTCCCGATACAGTTCCTCGCGGGTTCGCAATTGATAGAACAGCGCTCGCTTCTGATCGGGCAGCGAATAGTCAAACCCCAAGTTACGCAGGAAATGTTCCGATGAGCTAATTGCCATCACTTCCATGACGCCTCGCTGGCGAGCCAAATCTAAGCAATGTCGCACAAGGTTGCTGCCCAGTCCGTGCCCTTGATGTTCGTCCTTGACCGCCAGGCATTGCACTTCGGCTAACTTTTTTGAGTAGATTTCTACCGATGCAAAGCCGATCATTTCGCCATTTAGTTCGGCTACAAAACCCGTTGATAACAGGGCTGCCGTTTCAGCTCGGGTACGTCTTAGCAGTTTCCGCTGTTCGACGAACACCCGTAATAAGGCCGTGACGGCTGATAAATCCTCTGCCGTTGCGGCGCGAATCGTGTAGTTCGCTAGTTTCGTTGTCGAGTCGGCTGGTTGCAATGTGGACTTTCGTTGGCAATCGATGGATAAACATTCACAGAGAAACTATAACAAGCCTGAACGCATCCATAAAGGACTGTGGGAACCCGCTCGATGAATCGGTCGGTCGGGCGGCTTGGCGTGTGACGCCGACGCCCTGGCAAGTGCCGCTGATCAGCGGCCTCAAGCTACCGCCAGTTCGAGTCCACAAGTTCCATTCGACACGATCGAGTCTACAAGTTCGAGACTACAAGTGCGAAGTGGACTACAGCATGCGTGCCTTACGCCGGAGCAACCATTCTGTGGTCATGAG
>JBBQRC010000792.1:0-2708 GCA_038215215.1 Pirellulales bacterium | reverse complement strand
GTTCTTCGGGACGTTGGCGCAAGACCAGCAAAACCTGGCAGAGGTGAAACGGTTGTATTTTAATTCCTGGTTGGCCGTTATTCCCTTCGATGTGCTGGCACCCATCACAATCTTTCCCCACCAACGGGAATACCCAGGTGCGTTTCCCTTTCCGGGTGGCGCGACGATTGGGTTGATTTTGATGATCAATTTGATCGCCGCTAAAACGACTCGGTTTGCAATCTTCGCAAAAGGTGCAAAGCTGGTGGCGGGAATCGTCATCAGCCTAATTGGTGCCGGCATTGTGACCGCAGTCATTGTCAGCGGTCATGCGGCAGATGGTTTGCAAGGTGCGCCTCCCATTTCGTACGACTCGTTGTGGAGTGTCTTGCGCGGCGGCTTCGTGTTGCTCACAACCTCTCTGATCGTCTACACGGTATGGCCTCGCAAGCGTCCGCATTTGGCCACGATCGCGCTGTGGGTCGCCTCAGCCATGATGTTGGCGACGACACTTTTGCTCGCCTTCGGTGGCGAGTCGGTTCGACTGAATGATCCAGGCATGCGGATCGTTTGGCAACTACTGCAAGCGGGGATTGCGTCGCTGGTCTGCCTAGTTGGACTGATGATCATCTTCGCCCGTCGTGGCGGCAACGTGCTCATCCATGCTGGTATCGGTCTGATGATGGTCGGCCAGTTTGTTTTCGGTGATCGACAAGTGGAACAGCGGTTGAGTGTCGCCGAAGGAAATTCCACCAGTCTTGTTTTTCAGCAAGACGAACTAGAGCTGGCGATTGTCGATACGAGCGATGCGGATGAAGATGCTGTGACGGCCTTACCTGAGTCGCTCTTGCGTCGCGCTGCCCGTTCAAAAGAAACGCTCGATGCCCCGGAACTGCCCTTCAAGTTGAAAATTGTCGAGTGGATGCCCAATAGTGGCTTGGTGCCATTGCAGGATGGAGCTACCAATCCTGCCACGTTAGGGGACATTGGCAAACGCTTTCGGGCACAACCGTCGCAGTCCAAAGGTGGCGCGATGGAAGGAATCAATATCGCTTCAGCGTACGTGCAGATATTTCCCAAATCGGGTGGCGAAGCACTTGGAACAGTGCTGTTAACGCAGCAGTTTAATGACCAAGCGCAGTTGTTTATCGGCGTCGATGGAGATCAAAATGAACGTGTCACCGTCGACGGTAAAGACTACGATCTCGCACTCCGCTTTCGGCGGGAGTACAAACCCTACTCGGTCACATTGAAGGATGTCGAGCGTATCGATTACAGCGGTACCGAGACGCCTCGCGATTACTCTTCAACGATTGTGATCACGGACAAGGCGAGCGGCGATTCGCAAGAAGGTCGCACTTGGATGAATAATCCTATCCGTTACCAGGGCGAAACTTTTTATCAGAGCCAATACCAAAAAGCACCAACGCCTGGTGGTGGCAATATCGAAATCACTGGCCTTCAAGTGGTCGAGAACTCGGGCTGGGTGATCCCCTATGTGACCTGCATGATGGTGCTGGTTGGCATGTTGGCCCATTTCGGCGGCACATTTCTCACCTTCGCACTGCGGTATGATCGCGGCGCTATTCCAATTGGTCCGGCGAAAGTACTTAGCGCCACCAATAATCCCCAGTCGGTACAAGTCGCCAAAGTGCGGTGGACTGAACATGCCATACCTATCCTAGTTGGTATTGGCGCCGTCGCGCTGGTGGCGGCCTACTACGCTGCACCGGCGCGCGTCGGCCGCAGCCAAGTCGATTGGCTGACGATCTCCAAGATCCCGATGCAGCATGAGGGCCGCATTAAGCCCATGGGAACCGTGGCGAAGAATGTGCTGCAGGTCATCAGCGAACCAATCTTCGGCAGCGTTCCGTATGTCAAAGATGAAGATGGCCAAAAACACTCGCCGACCGAATGGCTAATGGGAGTGCTAACTGATCAAGAATGGTCTGCCAAGGCACCCGTATTCCGCATCTATTCCGAAGAAGTACTGGTCAAATTTGGCTTGAAGCCTCGTACAGGATTCAAATACTCGTACGACGAGCTGTCAACGAATATGGATAAGTTCCGTGAAGCGCTGGCACCTCTGCGGAGCAAAGATTCGGAGAAGTTTACGCCCGTCGAACAAAAACTAGCGGCTATGAATCGCAAGCTTTCGCTCTACGATCTTCTCTCGATCAGCTATCGCATGCCACCTTTGCCTGACCCGAGCCAAGTGGGTACCGACGATGTCGCACGTCAGAAATTTTCATCTGAGCTGATGCAAGTTTTGGATTTGGTGCAGCGCATCGAACAAGGCAATCCGCCAGCAGTCATTCCGCCGGTGGGAGAAATCGATCCACTTCGACCTGAAATGGACAAATGGCAAGCTTATGGACCCGCCGTCTTTGCCACTTATGCGCAGAAGCTGATGTCATCGGAAAGCGGCACACCAAATCCTGCCATCCTTGGTTTCACGGACGTGATTGACGCCTTGCGTGGTGGTAAGGCGCCCGAAATCAACCAGAGCGTAGCCAGTTACATGAAGTTACTAAAACAGCAGCCAGCAGCCGCTAGCCGCATCAACAAAGCCGGTAGCGAGGTGTGGTTGAATAAGTTCAATCCTACCGGCCAGGCGATGTTCCTCTATTTGGGAGCCATCATCCTTGGATTTGCCACATTTGCGACGCGATCCGAGTCGCTCCGTCGCGTGACGTTTTGGTTGCTGGTTGCCACCTTCGTGATCCACT
>JBBQRC010000791.1:0-2710 GCA_038215215.1 Pirellulales bacterium | reverse complement strand
ACTTGTAGCGCTTTTGAGCGCTGTGTTCGCACCGACTAGCGAAGCTGGTTTGTTCGGACGAGGCAATCATGGTGCGTCAAACTGCTGCGAACCAGTTTGTTGCGAGCCAGCACCAGCACCCTGCTGCGCGCCAGCTCCAGCACCCGTTTGCTGCACACCAGCTCCAGCTCCTTGCTGCGAGCCAGCTCCGGTTTGCTGCGATTCAGCACCACGTGGCAAAGCGCGTTGCAAGCTGTTTAGCCGTCTCGGCAAGCGGGGAGCTAGCAACTCATGTTGCCCAGCTCCAGCACCAACTTGCTGCAACTAGAGCAAAGCCAAGCGACTGCATTGCTAGCCTTTTGGCGAGTTGTGTGGTCAACATGCGCAGGGATCTGAGTATCCTCAGCCACGGCGTATCGAAGACGTAGAGAAGCGAATACCAATGAGGGTGTTCGCTTTTTTCGTATCCTTGCTGAGTGTACTACCGCAAAGTCTCGCGCGGCGTCGGGTTGGTATCACTCGCTTTACAGTTTGCTGAGGGCGCGGTCGAGGAGTTCTGGCGCTATAGAGAGTTCGTCGGCCAGTTGCCGCAGGAAGTGGAGCAGGAAGTCTGCGTAGTGCTTGGCGCGTTTTCGCCCGGCAGTAGTTTGCATGGTTGCGGGCAGTTTAAGTAGCTTGACAAAAAGGTGATCAACGGAGTAGAGCGCGTCGTCGGCGCTTCGTTCCGCTGGGAACGGCTCTTCGGCGTTGAGTAACTTGACGCCCATCGCCCCGCCAGTAGCGAGGCACCTCGCCAGTCCCAGGGCGCCAAGCGCCTCCAGCCGGTCTGCATCTTGAACCACTTTCGCTTCGAGAGATTCAGCGGGTACTTTGGCAGAAAAACTGTGAGCCACGATGGCATGTTGTATGGCGAGGGTCAGCGAGGCTGCGTAGTCGATTTGTTGTAGAAACTCCCCCGCCCGTTCGGCGGCCAAGCAGGATGCCTGGGAGCGCAGTGGCGAATCCTTAGCGACGACCACGCAATCGTGCAACCAGGCTGCTGCCAAGGTGACCTCGGGGATGGCACCCTCAATCCGGCCTATTTCTTCTGCTGTCCTGACAACGCGTTGTACGTGGGATAGATCGTGTCCAGAATCGGCGGAATGCATTTGCGTGGCCGCAAAATCGCGGAAAGGGACTGACCATTTTGCGCGCCATTGCTGCCACTTGTCGGTGATTGCATTGGACGAAACGGATGACATCGGCGTACCATGTTGAGGTGAGGTAATTTGGCAGGAGCGCGGTGAGCCGCGGTGTCCTGCATGACTGAGGGGCTGGAATTCTGGATTTTGGAGTTGGTCTTATCAATCTTCCGATTAGCAGCGTGGATTTACGCAAAAGGGACGAGCCGGGGGGCTACGGTCACAACGCTTGGGTGCCGCTGACGATTGCCAGCTATCGGAGCTTCTGGATCGCGGGCTTAGTTTCCAACATTGGCACCTGGATGCACGAGACGGGTGCCCAGTGGTTAATGGCTTCACTCGATTCTAGTCCGTCGATGGTGGCGTCGGTTCGCACGGCGATGACGATTCCGATTTTATGTTTAGCCTTACCAGCCGGAGTGTGTGCGGATCGCTTCGATCGCCGCACCTGGCTCATCGGTTCCCAGTCGTTGGTGTTTGTGGTTGCGACGGTCATGGGCATTTTCGCGGTCTTGGGCTGGATCACGCCGTCGCTGTTGCTGATGTTAACACTGTGCATGGGATTCGCGGTGACGCTTAATCAGCCGGCCTGGCAAGCGCTCACGCCGGAACTTGTGCCACTCGCCTTGGTGCCGTCGGCCGTGGCGGCGGGGAGCGTGTCTTTCAATATAGCGAGGTCGCTTGGTCCTGCACTGGGTGGGTTGATCATAGCGCAGTTCGGTGTTTGGGCCGCATTCTCATTTAATGCTGTGTCGTATCTTGGAGTCATCGTAGTGCTACTTTGGTGGCGTCCCGAGTTAACCCCTGAGCAACCGGCGAGCAAAACTTCATTTCGCGCCGAGCTCTTGCAGGGGGTGATGATTGTCCGTGACTCGCAACTGCTGCGCAATGTGTTACTTCGGGTGTTTCTGTTTGTTCTTTCGTCGAGCATTTTGTGGAGCGTGTTGGCGGCTGTAGCCAAAGATAAGCTTGGCTGTTCCGAACGAGGTTTTGGATTGAGTGTGGGCACAATTGGTTGCGGCGCGGTGGTTGGTGCTTGGATTTTACCGATTGCTCGCCGGCGTATGACCAGCGAGTGGACGATATTAATAAATGAAATCTTGTTTGCCTTAGCGCTTGGTGGGATGGGCTTGAGCGACAGGTGGCTGGTCAACTTGGCGATGCTATTTGTGGCCGGAGCGTGTTGGATGTCCGTGCTAACGACGCTCAACGCCACCGCGCAAATTAACTTGCCACGTCGACTGCGGGCGCGTGGCATGGCGACCTACTTGATGTCGTTCTCACTTGGGATGGGGCTTGGTTCGTTTCTCTGGGGAGGACTATCTGAGCGCGTGGGGTTAAACGCTGCGTTTGTGGTTGCCAGCCTCACGTTGGCAATGAGCGCTTTAGCGGTGCACTCTCTGAAAATCGGTTCCTTGCGGGGAAGCCATCCGTAACGCGGTCAATAATCCGCGAAATCGTTCCCAAGCAGCTTGAGTCGTAATAGAATGGAGGCGGCTTCAAATTTCTCAAACTGCGGAAATGCACATGCCTAATTCGGAATCCAGTAA
>JBBQRC010000790.1:0-2717 GCA_038215215.1 Pirellulales bacterium | reverse complement strand
GGTCGAAATTGCGAGAAATCAACCAGCCCTGAGACGGTGGGTACCGTTTCACCCAAGGAAAAGATGCTGGCCGTAGCTTGACCTTGCGAAATTTGCGCAGGCGCACACGCTGACGACAGGACCCAGATCCAAATCACCCCTAAAATTAGATGAGCGTTCTTCCGTGATCGCCTCACTAACACCGCGTTTCCTTACAAACTCAATCAGGCTGGTGAAAACCTAATAGTGACTTCGGGTTAAAAATTCATGATGACAATTCTTTTGACATATTTCCGCCAGGCGGAGTCGGTATTCGCGTCGCCAAAAGCGGATTGAAACGATTTCCCGTTGTCTTAGATCGGCCACAGGCTCCTTGAGTCTCACTCCAGTTGGCCCCGAATCATGCAAGCCACCATGTTCAGGGTATCCAAAGATAGGCCAATCGAAACAAACTACCAAAACTGCAACTGCGCTATACCTTGGCACTGCAAAGAGCCCAGGCGGTCGTGGGCGGGAGTCGACCCTACCCAGTGGATGCACAATCCTTAAAACCCGCAAAACCTAACCCACCGCGAAAATGCTTGCGCGAGAACTGTCTGCGTTCCACCCCGGTAATGCTGTTATAGCAAGAAATGTGCAACACTTGCCGACGCTGTGTTTCTATCTCGTAGCTGACAGATCTCTGCAATGCAACGATTTCTAGCCACCCATAAACTCACGGTGCTGCTCGCGTTGCTTTCGACCACACCCTTTTTTCTCTGGGGATTTGCCGGTCACTCCCAGAGCGGTCCAGCGATGTTGACGCAGCAGCGGATCGCGATTTGCGAAGAAATCGCCATTGGTTGTTCGTTGCACCTACAGCGTCAGGATCAAAACTCGGCCATCCATCAACTGCAGCAGGTTGCAGCGCGAACAAAACACCTTAGTAGTCTGCGATTAATCCGCTTTGACGGCATGGTTGTGAAATGTATTGGCGATCACGCCAGCGCCTGGACGCTCGCCCAAGAGGACTCGTCAACGGTCAAGAACATTCGAGTTCCCATTATCCGCAACCATCGCAACTGGGGATTTTTGGAATTTGCTTTCGATAACGATTTTGCCGAATCGGATACGGTAAGTTCAATTAAGTTGTTTCTCGCGATCGTCCTAATTAACGGCGTTAGTTTCGCACTCTTGTTGCGTCGGTCGAAGATCGCGCTCACGGCGGGTGAGGCCGTGCCACGCCGCGTACGCAACACACTCGATACCTTGGCGGGGGGAGTTGTCATACTCGACGGCCAACAACGCATCGTGCTTGCCAATGAGACCTTCCGGAATAGTTGCGATAAAGAACAGGACGAATTGGTCGGAAGCTCTCTGGACCATTTTCAGTGGCGATTTGCCAACAGTCAGTCGCCGTGGGAGATCGCAGCCACATCCGCCAGCCGTTGCTCGGGTGCAACGGTTTACCTAATTGATAGCGCGTCGAAAGAGCGATGCTTTGTGGTCAATGCGACGCCGATTTTTGATGCGCGCGAACATCACGTTGGCACTTTGGTTAGCTTTGAAGATGTCACAGCTTTAGAGCAGCAGAAGCGCAGCTTAATGCAGGCGCTGAGTGAGATTGAAGTCTCTCGGGAGCTGATTCGCCAACAAAACGCGCGGCTGCAAGAATTGGCCTCGAAGGATGCGTTAACCGGCGCGTGGAATCGACGTGCCTTGTTCGAAGAATTTGAGACCCGCTGGAAAGCTTTCCAAACAGAGGGCGAACAACTGAATAGCGTCATGCTCGATGTCGACCACTTCAAGCGACTAAACGACACGTACGGCCATGCCGCAGGTGACGAGGTCCTTAAAGATGTTGCCCGCATCATTTCACAAACCGTTGGAAACCGTGGTTTTGTCGGGCGTTACGGCGGCGAAGAATTTTGTGTCATCCTACCTCAGCTTGCCGTCGAGCTTGCCATCGCAGTCGCTGAGGAAGTTCGACTGGCGATTTGCGAGGGGCTGGCGGAACCTTATCATGTCACAGCCAGCTTGGGAGTCGCTTCAGCCTCCTTCGGTGCCGCCAATTTTCAAATGATGTTGGAGCAGTCCGACCAGTCCTTGTACGCGGCCAAGCGTGGTGGACGTAACGCCGTGTGTTGCTGGAGTCAGCGCATGGCAGCCGAGCTGGTACAAGAGCAGGAGTCCCGTCAGCGTGCCATCCAGTCACGTTCCATCGCGGACCAGCCCATCTCCTATCACGCAGTGGCCTCTTTACACGCCGCTTTGGCATATCGCGATGCCGCCACGGCAACGCACAGTCAACGGGTCGCCGAGCTCAGCGTGACGCTTGGCCGAGGCTTGCTCCCAATCGGCGATTTGTATGTTCTGGAAATTGCCGGCCTGCTGCATGATATTGGCAAAATCGGAGTTCCCGATGCGGTCCTATCCCAACCAGCGGGCTCGCCGGATCAGCAGTGGGAGTTCATGGCGGAAAGCGCACGGATGGGCGTGCAAATCGTAGAGTCCTCCTTCAATAGCCCAGCACTCGCAGAGATTGTGCGGTATCAGCATTTTCATTACGACGGCCACCGGACTCCAGTGGGCGGCCCTGTTGGAGAGGCCATTCCAATCGGCGCGCGGCTAGTGGCGATCGCTGATGCTTATGACATGATGATCACGGGTGGCAAAAATCGCCAACCTCGCGCTATCGAGGCCGCGTTTGCAGAATTGCAACGCCGCGCCGGAACGCAATTCGACCCAAGACTCGTCGC
>JBBQRC010000789.1:0-2719 GCA_038215215.1 Pirellulales bacterium | reverse complement strand
ATGAGGGAATGCCGTTGACAATAGGGTAGAACCAGGTGTGCGAGGCATTGATTAGCCCGCCTTCAAATTCTTCGTTGACTTTTGTCCCTAGTCGGTTGAATAACTGGCCAGCGGCTTGCTTGGCGTGCAACGATCCCAGTCTCGGAGAGTCGGCCACTCGCAATGGCTCGCGTGTAATCGGGCACTGTATCAGGTCTAGCAGCCACGCTTGCATGTTGGTGTGCTCGCGAAACAGATGGGTGAGGGAAAGGGGTCAGGCTGTCGCTGTACAGGCGCTATTCTGCGGGCAAGCGATGGCCAAGTTTCTCGCGTTTGGTCGCCAAGTAGGCCGCATTGTGGGGATTCGTTTCCGAAATAATCGGTACCTGATCGACGACGCGGAGATCAAAGCCTCGCAGATTAAAGGCTTCGGTCTTCTTCGGATTGTTGGTCAACAGACGAATCTCGGTCAGCCCCAGGTCTTTGAGAATCTGTATACCGACACCATAATCGCGCATGTCTGCCTTGAAGCCCAACGCGTGATTGGCTTCGACCGTATCCATGCCTTCTTCCTGAAGAGCGTAAGCGCGTATTTTCTGGGCCAAGCCGATACCGCGACCTTCTTGTGGCAGATATACCAAAGCGCCGCGCCCCTCAGAAGCGATCATTTGCAAGGCCAGCGCCAGTTGATCGCCACAATCACAGCGTAACGACTGCAATAAATCTCCCGTAAAGCAACTGCTGTGCATACGAACGAGTGGGGGGACTGCAGTCGACGCGGTTAGATCACCCATGAAGATCACAATGGGCTCTTGGGTTTCAAATTGCACTTGATAAACGGCTATTTGAAAATTTCCAAATTTGGTTGGCAAACGGGCTTCTGCCACCCGGGAGACCAGTTTTTCGTTGACGCGGCGGTGCGCAATCAATTGTTCAATGGAGATGATTTCCAAATCGTGGCGTTCGGCCAGTAATAAGAGATCGTCGCGCGTCGCCCGATCGCCACTTTCGTCGAGGATTTCCGTCAGCACACCGGCGGGCGCCAAACCGGCCATGCGAGCCAGGTCGACGGTGGCCTCGGTGTGCCCAGCTCGGCGGAGCACGCCACCTTCCATGGCCAGCAAAGGATAGACGTGCCCAGGCCGCACGAAGTCTTCCGGCCTGCTCGTATCTGAAGCCAGTCGCCGGATCGTTTCCGCGCGTTCTGCCGCCGTGATGCCGGTTTTGCTGCCAAAATGATCCACCGGCGTCATGAAAGCGGTCTGCAACGGTGCCGTATTGTCCTGCACGATCGGCCGCAGCTCCAAACGCTCGCTGGTCGTTGGCAAAATTGGGGCGCACAGCTGTCCGCGTCCGCGTAGCATAAAGTTGATTGTCTCGGCCGTTACATGTTGGGCTGCGCAGATGAAATCGCCTTCGTTTTCGCGATCCTCTGCATCCACAACAATCACAACTTTACCTAAGCGAATTGCATCAACCGCCGCTTGAACCGTACTGTATTGCTTTGCCATTTTCCGAGAATGCCGTTTTGTTTTATTTCGCACCGACGTACACTGAAATAATTACTGCGCCTTTACGGTCTCATTATAGACCACTCGCCCAGTTCGGCTCAGTGGTCACGCTTAATCGCAAACGGCGAATCGAGGGAATTTGTCGAGCGATGTTAAATAAAAATGCTTAAAAAAGGAGTGGAAGTGCTTCGAATTTCCGGGTGGATAACGTCTCTGATCATCGCGCACAGCTTATTTGGCGGCCGGACTGTGGCGGGCGGGCCGGATTTGTCAAAGCCGATTCAGTCAACACGCGATGTGGTGTTTCGAGAGATTGCCGGTGAGCAAATCAAAGCGGATATATTCCGCCCGGACGATAGTTCCACCTGTCCCGCAGTGCTGTTAATCCATGGCGGCGGCTGGAGTTCGGGCGACAAATGGAACATGCACGACCATGCCCGCGAGTTAGCTCAAGCGGGTTACGTGGCCGTAGCCATCAATTACCGCTTGGCACCCCGCCATTTGATCACTGAGCAGATCGCGGACTGTCAAGTCGCACTGAGATGGTGGGCAGATAACGCCAAGGAATATAAAGCAGATCCTCAGCGAATCGCTGTCTGGGGTTATTCTGCGGGTGCCCATCTCTCGTGTCTGCTCGCCGCCAAACCTGCACCCGACGCACCAACGATCTCAGCCCTGGTGGCCGGCGGTGCTCCCTGCGAGTTTTCGAATATCCCAGAAGATAGCCAGATTCTAGCGTTAGTCATGGGTGGCTCACGCCGTGACTTGCCGGAACTTTACCACGACATATCGCCTGTCAACTTCGCCAGTCGCAATTGTCCACCGACGCTCTTTTATCACGGCAGTCAAGATTTGATCGTGCCCCCCAAGAGTAGTCGGCTGATGTTCGAGCAACTCAAGCACTTTGGAGTGACGACGGAGTACGTTCCGGTGGACGGTCAAGGACACCTGACGACGTTTGTCGATCCAGTAGCACGTACCAAAGCCATCGCGTTTTTGAACCAACATCTTCGATCGGATCATTGATGCTTCCCACCGAAGAGTACATCGAACAGGCGTATTTCTTTCGCGTCCTGATCGAGCGGTTGGGACAGAACTTGCCGCTGCAGGAACTGTTAGAGAACACCAAATACGAATTGCTGTCCTCAACTAAGCTGCCGATGGCCGTCGATCTCCTGCTCGGCGAATTGAAACATCGCGGCATGATGAGCACTGGCATGGCGCTACTC
>JBBQRC010000788.1:0-2725 GCA_038215215.1 Pirellulales bacterium | reverse complement strand
ACTTCGCTGATCGAAACGGGCGTTAAGCAGGCGACGGTTGTCGTGTCATTGAATGGCAAAACGATCATGACTCGGGTCATTCTTCGTACCAAGGGCAGCTAACCAACCTCGGAGGACTCTCAATGCAGCCCAATTCCAAATGCTCGATCCACCGCACGGCGGCGCGCTACCGCTCGATCCGGCGCGGTTCAGCCTACGTCATGGTGCTCGGCACGACGCTGATTGTCGCCGCGATTGGAACGGGGGGACTGTTGGTCGTTCGCGCTCAAACCCGAAACATCGATTCCTACACGCGCACCGCGGCCGCTCGCGAGTATGCTCTGTCAGCCATCGAACTTGGGATTCAAGAGATCGCTAGTAACAGCAAGTGGCGGACCACGCACAAGAATGACGTTGACGGAGTCTGGTACAACGCGAAGTCGATTGGCAGCGGCACCTACTCGTTGAAGGTCGTGAATCCTAACGGAGCACTTGATCGCGATCCCGTTGATCCGGTGAATTTCACCGCCACGGGCACGGTTAATAACGGCATTGAGCGACAAATGGTGCAGGTGACAGTCGTACCGCAGATCATCCCGCTGACCTGTTTGCAAACGGCAATGACGGCTGGCGGTGTTATCACTTTCGGCGCTTCCAAGATTCAAGCAATGAACAACACAGTGGCTTCCAACAGTGTAATCACTGCGTCTGGACCCATTTATGCGCGGTTGGAAGCAGTGGGAACGGTGACGAGCTCGCAAAATTACGACGGTGCTCCGACGAGTCTCGCCACGGCTCGAACTATGCCCGACCCAGCTACCGTCTTCGACTGGTATAAGGCCAACGGCACGGTTATCGATATCAATGCCATTCCGCTCCGGACCATTTCCAATGTGCTCATCAGTCCTGCAGTGAACCCTTATGGAGCGTTAACCAATGCCCAGGGGATCTACGTCATCGACTGCCAGGGACAGTCATTGACAATCAAAGCATCGCGAATCGTAGGGACCTTGGTCGTGCTCAATCCGCTCAGCGGAGCCTCCGAGACGCAAACCCAGTTGAACTGGGAGCCGGCTGTCGCGAACTTTCCTTGCCTGCTCGTGCAGGGGGATTTTAATTTTAAGACCAACAGTACCGCACTATCAGAGTCGAGTGTCAATTTCAATCCGCCAAGCACACCCTATCCTTACTTTGGCGGAACGAGTAATGCGACCGCTAAGGATAGCTACCCGACGAGCATCAACGGCTTGGTTTACATGTCCGGCAATGGATCATCGAACTCAAGTGTGATCATCGACATGATCATGACCGGGGGAAGTTATTCGTCGAGTTCAAGTCTCACCATGAACAACAATCCAGTGTATTACAGCAACCCGCCCCCCGGCTTTTATACGCCTAAGATGATTCCCTCGCCGGGAACGTGGAATCAGCTGACATATTAAGTGGGTCTGCGCGTCAGGCTTTAGATGTGGCTAATTCAATCGGTTGAAGCGATGTTTGCACTTGAACAGCTTCAGGGAGTCACAAGTCAACGCATTCAAACCGCTTTCAAGGCGGACATGACTCGCTCCATGAGTGGATTGTCTCGGTCTGAGGCACCCCGCAATTTGTAGACACTGGCCGCCAGACAGCGGTCGCGCCACGTGGGGCTAATGTGGTAATAGTCCTCGAGTACCGCTGCGCTAAACTTGTAATCGTGTGAGTCGGTACCCTTTTGAAAGATCATCAAGCGGGTCGCATCCATAAGCGGCCGTGGATCTCTACCGCCAGCTAGATACGATAGTGTCTGCGACGCGGCAGCGGCATTATCCCGGCCGATGGAGTTCATAATTCCCGCCAGTGCCGCGTCGTTGTCCGCCTCCCCGTAAGCGGGTGCCAGTTGATCGATGCGCTGTTGGCCTACATCGCCACGGCGTTCCGTTTCGGCGCGGAACAGTGGCAAAAATGCCGCGTTCTGCAGCAAGATCAACTGCCGCGTTTCATTATTGCCGCAGTTGTCAAAGACAAACCGCATGGCATTGCTGGTGGTGAGTGTATGTAAGGCAACGATGCCGGGCTGTCGCATGAGCATCTCACTGGCGACCGCAAACATCGCGTCCCAAATGGACTGGGGAGCCACACCTTGGTTTAGCAGTTTGACGACCGTCGCGCACGCATCTTGATAGCTGCCCTCGCGCAGGGTTACCAGCATCTCCAGGGTGGCCGCCTCATCCAGTCGTCCGTCTAGCCAGTCTTCGCGAATCTCACCGAGTCGCGCTAAATTTTCACGACCTGGTCTATCTGCCAATTCATCGCTTTCTGCCGGATTGCCGCTGCCTTCGTGATTGAGCAGCGCGTAAGCCAAACTGCGCACAATCGGCTCGGCATGTCGCCAGCCGATAGTTTGCAGGGCTCGCCAAGCGTTGGCTACAAAGATGACCTTGTGGCCGATCGAGCGGAAATCGCGAATGCTAAAGCGAGCAAACAAGTCGAATACGCGCGTGGCACCGATATGCCGTGCGAGACTGGCCGCGGCCACATCTGCAGCCGCTTCATCCCAGCCCTCCATTGCTTGAACGAACTTCGATTCAGCCTGTCGAGCTGCCGGAACTCCCGCTTCGTTCACGGGAGCCATCGTCCAGTTGTTCTCGCGGACATCTTGCGATTGGGCTGACTTGAAGTAGTCCAGCGCCCACAGAAAAGGTAACCAGCGCTGTGTATCGGGGGAAGCGAGGCTGGCCAAATGCGCCGAGTTGACTACCAACAC
>JBBQRC010000787.1:0-2741 GCA_038215215.1 Pirellulales bacterium | reverse complement strand
TGCAGCAGGGGGCGGACGTTACTGCCAAAGAACGCCAAGGGCAAACGGCGATCATGTGGGCCGCCGCAGAGGGGCACGCCGATGTCGTCGAACAACTCATTACATCTGGCGCTCAACCTCAGCAGCGGCTATCCTCTGGCTTTGATGCGATGTTTTTCGCGGTTCGCGCGGGTAAGACGGCAGTCGTAGATGTGCTGTTGCGCCATGGTGCTGATGTCAATCAAACTCTTACCCCTGAAAAGGCGGTGGGGCGTGGTGCCCGCAATGGCACGAGCCCACTGATCATGGCGGTCGAAAACGGACACCTGCAATTAGCCCTTCATTTGGTGGAGGCGGGTGCCGACCCCAATGACCAGCGTTCCGGCTTTACGCCGTTGCACACGCTGAGCTGGGTGCGCAAGCCCAATCGGGGTGACGGAGAAGATGGCGACCCGCCCCCAATTGGCTCCGGCAACATGGATAGCCTTCAGTTCGTTCGCGAGCTGGTGAAACGTGGCGCGAATGTGAATGAGCCTCTCAGCCGTGGCGCAGGGGGGCGTGGGAAACTCAATCGACAGGGGGCCACGCCATTCATGATGGCGGCCATTACTGCAGACCTTCCGTTGATGAATCTGCTGGTGGAATTGGGTGCCGATCCGTTGACCCCCAACTCGGAGCAATGCACACCTCTTTTGGCCGCGGCGGGTGTTGGATCGCTCGCACCCGGCGAGGAGGCAGGCACGGAACCCGAGGTCCTGGAGTGCCTGGAGTTTCTGTTACAGCAAGGGGCGGATATCAACGCTGTCGATGAGCATGGTGAATCCGCCATTCACGGAGCGGCCTACAAGAGCTTGCCGCAGGTGGTGCACTTTCTGGCAGCACACGGTATCCAACCAGAAGTCTGGAACCGCTGCAACGAGTATGGCTGGACTCCATTGTCCATTGCCTCGGGCACGCGTGTTGGGAACTTTAAGCCTGCACCGGCGACTATGGCCGCCATTGAGGAAGAGTTGACTCGTGCGGGAGTGGAGCCCGCCAAGCCTCGCGCCAAGGGGATCGATATTTATCAACGGCCGCGAAATGCAACTTCGAAGGCAGACCCGAAGGTCAAGCAACTGACCGCAATCAATACGCTAGGCAATAGTTCACTGACCGAGGAACTGACAAGGATTGTCGAGCAACAGGCGGCCAGTTGGAACCGAGGTAAAATCGACGACTACATGCAAGCCTACTGGCAGAGCGAAGAGCTCACCTTTAGTTCCGGTGGCGAAGTGGAACGTGGCTGGACGGCGACAAGAGATCGCTACCGACGGCGTTATCCCGATCGCGAAACCATGGGCACGCTAAAGTTCAGTGAATTGGAAGTGCAGCAGCTCGATGAACATGTCGCGTTAATGCTAGGACGTTGGCAACTCGAGCGAGCTCAGCCGATTGGTGGCAATTTTTCATTGGTTTGGAAAAAGATCGAAGGCCATTGGTTGATCGTGCACGACCATACATCCGTGAAGAGTCCCTAGCCCCGCGTGGCAAAATTTTTCCTCTTTTGATCCCCAGTGGCATAAGGTTTCAGCTTGTGGATTCAGACCCTCCTCCCCGTTGGTTTTTACTCCGAGGGATCGTGGGGGTCGATTCGCACGGGTGCCGCCGTGCGCAATGCCATCTTCCCAGCCGTTGGGCAAACGACGCCACAACTGACAATGAACTGGATGGCCTGATCGATGGTCAAATCCAGATCGATCAAATCGCGTTTGCGACAATTAACGGTGAATCCGGTCATGGGCATGGGAGATGTTGGGACAAACACGGCGGCCATGTCTTCCCCAAGAGCGGCTTCCAGTTGCGGCAGCCCCTCCGGTCCGGTGACAAAACCGAGGGCCCAAATTCCAACTCGGGGATGTTCGATCGCCACCACACGCGTGAACTCAATTTCGCGTTCACTGAGTACAAAATCGGTAACCTGTTTCACCGACGAGTAGAGATTGCGGACGACCGGCAACGAATTGATAGCGCGTTCGAATCCGTTGACGAACATCCGGCCCACGCCTGCGGCGAGAAATCGTCCAACGAAGAACAGCAAACTGAAAAGAACAAGTAGCAGTAGTGGAATAGTGAACCACCGGGGCATGTACTGCAATTTGACGTAGGCGTGGTAATAAGCGATGGCTGTTTTGGGATCCTGCATTTCCCGTGGCAGCAAATCGATATTCGCGTCGACGTACAAAAGCACATGTTCCGGGATGAACTTGCGACCTGAGGGAGGCGGCACGTAAATCTTACCAGCGTAAATAAAACCTGCTGCTGGAATACTGGCATCGTTCAACTCAGCATCGGCTGGCGCAGTCTCCAGAATATCTTTGGCCCACCAAACCAAGACGGAACGTCCGGCGCCTTCCAGCGGTCTGATTACATAATCTTCCACTGCGCTGGCGATCCAGATGAGCAGCAGCAAGGTCACTAACGGAGGAGCAATAATGCTGGAGCCACGCCAAATGGCTCTTCGCAATGGCGACAGCTTCGGCTTCGGGTTAGCTGTCATGTCTATTTCAGAGTGCATACGGGGTGCCTTTCCGGGACGAATGTGTAAGGAGCATATGCGAAATAGGCCGATTGCCGCTAGCGGTCTCGCCACCTAAGTCCTGCTTCCAGCTTAAAAATTGGGGTAAGGGTAAAGGGAGACTGCTCCGTTCACTCTAATACTACGGACTTGATCACGCTTTCGCGGGCACCGGTACCCCGGGCGGCAACCGCCACGCTCACACGCG
>JBBQRC010000786.1:0-2757 GCA_038215215.1 Pirellulales bacterium | reverse complement strand
ATAACGAGTGCTATGGAAAATACCGTACAACGCGTAGTAATCCCGATTGGTAATCGGATCAAATTTATGGTCGTGACAACGGGCGCAACTCAAAGTGAGCCCTAGGAAAGTTCGGCCGAGGTTATCAATGGTATCTTCAATGGTCAGATGCTGAGGATAGTCATCCACACGCGAGCCAAATCGGCGTGCGTTGGCGATGTAGCCGGTAGCGATCAATCGCTCGATGCGCTGGCTTTCGTTCGCACCGCCGCGCAAATCACCGGATAACTGATCGCGAACAAACTCATCGTAAGGAAGATCGCGATTGAAGGCATCGATGACCCAATCTCGATAGCGATGGATCTGTGGGATGGGGTAATCCGAATTATCGCCAGCCGTGTCCGCGTAACGCACCACGTCTAACCAATGTCGGCCCCAACGTTCGCCGTAACGCGGTTGATCCAGCAAGCGATCTACCACACGGGAGAAGGCGTCCGCTGAATCGTCTGCTAGAAAGGCATTGACTTCTTCTGGCGTGGGCGGCAGTCCGATAAGGTCGTAAGTGGCGCGGCGAATGAGTGTATGCTTCGCTGCCTCACTCGCGGGTGCAAGGTGTTGTTCTTCCAGCTTGGCCAATACGAAACGGTCGATGTCAGTCCGTGGCCAGTCCGTCAGTTTCACGTTGGGAATTGGCGGGGCGACAATGGGCCTTAACGACCAGAACTGTCGGGCCGCCACAACATCGATCTGTTTGCCGGCGTGCTTGGTGGCTGTAGATCGAGGGTCTGGGGCGCCGATCTTAACCCACTGCTCGAGATCAGCAATCTCCGCATCGGTTAACTTCTCGTCAGGGGGCATCTGCATCGATTCGTTTTGATAGCGGACTGCATCAAGCAGCAAACTGTGCTCGACATCCCCTGGTACAACGGCCGGTCCGTTGGTTCCTCCGCGGTGCAAAGTCGCCCGCGAATCGACCAGTAACTCGCCTTGCAACTCAGTCGACTCGGCGCTGTGGCACGCGTAGCACTTATTGACCAGCAACGGTCGGATACGACTTTCAAAAAACGCCAGTTCTTCAGCGCTAAGCGGCTTGCCCAGCCCATCGTAGTTGCCGCGCCACACTTCAACGCCTGAGAAATTTGCAGTGCCACCCTGACTGGTGATGACCAGATCGGAATCCTGCTTGACCTTTACAGGCCATGGTCCAAGCTTATCCCAATGCCCAGGTTTGCCACTGTTGTGGTTCGTCAACGTTGTGCGACCTTTGACAGCTATTGAATAAGTTTCAGCCTGATTGTCCTCCCACACGTACAGGAAGACGGTATAGGTCCCAGGCGGGATGTTGGTCAATTCGACGCGATTGCCACCATAGCGGCTACTGCGAATCATCTTTGCACGTTCCGCATCTGTCGTTGGCAGTAGCGGCACCGTTTGATTTTCGAACTTATTGTCCTGGCAAAGATACGCCTTCGAATCGCTCCCTTCCCATGTATGGCCATCAATGACCACTGAGGGACCATGCAAATTCAATCCGCGGAAGAACTCTGGCGGTTCCTCAGCCTGGGTTGATCGGCCGGCCGTGATTAGAGTGATTAACGCAAACGTTGCGAATACAACCCGCATGATGCGTGGGCGATCATGAAGCAGCACAGTCGAAACTCCTCGAACGAAAACGGTTGGGACGCGGGCTCGCGTGTCTTCTCCCGACGATCCATCAGGCGGTTGTTTGGCAAATGCGGCGGCAGTGTGAACACGGCCCGCGACAATGGCTACATCTAGTTTAAGCAATAATGGCTGGGAGTCTCGCCGGAATTCGTGTCAAACTTACTGTTTTCTCAGGCGATGTTTGTACACCGCGAGAACTCACTTGATACAAACTGTTACCAAGTAAATTCCGAACGTAGCGAATAACGCGTGTAGAATGATCGTCAGTTAATAAGCAACGTGTGAGCGCTATCGCACTGACGGTATGAACGGTAATTTTGGAGTGCGGTGATTCATCACCGCTTTGGCTTTCCCTCAACGTCCAGAATCGCTTGGCTATTATCGCTCTAGGTCGCGACCGCTGGGGGGCACAAAATTCACACACCGGTGCTGCACACGCTTGAAAATGAAAGCTGCGACAAGTCGCAGCAGTCCAAAAAACTGCGAAACGGGAACTTAGTATGAATCGATATTTCCATCACTTGACTGCTTCCTTAGGCTGGGGCTGGACAATATGCCTGATAGGCAGTCTGGCGATCTCCACCACGCTGCGGGCTGAGGAATCTACAGAAGGTACTAACGCGGCGCAATTGCGACCGAAGTCGGTGGTCGCTTGTGCGGAATTTTCAGGTGCCGAAGAGCTCATCGACTTGTTCCTACACCATCCGTTGCGTCAGCGCATCCTCGGCTTGCCCGCTTACGCAGCCGTGATGCAATCGGGCCCCTACCGCCAGCTTGAAACCAGTGTGGCGGCTTTTGAAGGGAGTTTAGGCCAGCCTTGGCCAGAGGCACTTGCCAAACTGACCGATGGCGGCGTGACCGTGGCCTTCGACCCGTCCCTGGGCGGAATCATGATACTTATGCGGTCATCCGACCAAGACGCGCTCGAGCGCTTCAAGGGATTCGTTTTGGCAGTTCGGCAACTGCAGTCTGGCGGGGCGGCACCGAAGCAGGGCGATTACCGTGGCTTTACTGCCTACACCCTGAATGGCGATCTCAAGATGGCCCGCATGGATAACTGGCTCATTCTGACGAACAAGTCAGAATTTGGCAGAGCAGTCATCGATCAGTACT
>JBBQRC010000785.1:0-2768 GCA_038215215.1 Pirellulales bacterium | reverse complement strand
GCTACCGTGCTACGTGGGTTGGTTTGACCCGCGCGTTGATCAATGCACAACGTTGGTTGCAAGCCTTCGATGCTATCGACATCAGGACGCTGCATCTGAGCGAGGAATTGGCGGGCGTAAATCGACAGACTCTCGATGTATTGACGTTGCCCTTCGGCGTAGACCGTATCAAAAGCCAGCGAGCTCTTGCCGCTGCCGCTGACCCCGGTGATGACCGTCAACTGATTGTGTGGCAGATCGATATCGACCGCTTTTAGATTGTGCGTTCGGGCCCCGCGGACTGCAATGGCCGCCAAACCGCGCCGCCACACATCGGGCTTGACCGCAGCGAATTGCGAGGACTTGATGGCCGAGTTGTTGGCAGAGGTGCTTTTCGCATTCATCTGCTTCGTGCGTTTTGGTGCGGTGCGTTTTGGTGCCATGCGTTTTGGTGCGAACTTTTTAAGGGCTAGTTGCTGGCTGAACAGGCTCTAAGCTACTCGACCGCCGTATGTTTTCTCAGTGGGGTGAGTTGAAAAAAGGGGCATAACTGCAACCGATACCAAAGCGGGCAGCAAGCGGTACAATGTCCGCTTTGCACCTCATAAAACCTGCGTTTTTAGACACCGCCTGACGAGGACGCCGATGACTGATTCCAGTGACAGTCCACCCCAAGTGGCGATAATAATGGGCAGTCGCTCGGATTGGGAAACCATGCAAGCCGCTGCCGAGATACTTGACCATTTGGGGATCGCCAACGTTCGCCGGGTAGTCTCGGCTCATCGAACTCCGGAGTGGATGTTCCAATTTGCTCGGGAGGCGGAATCGCAGTGTTTCAAAGTGATCATTGCTGGTGCAGGAGGAGCCGCCCACCTGCCAGGGATGGTCGCCGCGTGCACTTTGCTACCGGTGCTCGGAGTGCCCGTGCAAAGTCGCGCTTTGCAAGGTCTCGATTCACTGCTATCGATCGTGCAGATGCCTGGAGGAATTCCTGTAGGCACATTAGCCATCGGAGCAGCCGGCGCCAAAAATGCGGGTTTGCTGGCGGCGCGCATCCTGGCCACCACGGATGCAGCCCTCCGCGAACGGCTCCGGACCTGGGTGAACGAGCAAACTCAAGCGGTGATGGATGCCAACGTCTTGTAGCCAGAGTCATAACCCCTTCACCAGCTTTGCAAATCGATCAGCATGAGAGATAACGCGACGATACTCCCCGGTAGTTGGTTAGGCGTATTTGGCGGTGGCCAACTGGGACGCATGTTCGCGCACGCGGCACAGCGACTGGGGTATCAGGTGGCCGTTTGGGAGCCAGAATCTAATTGTCCCGCTGGGCAGGCGGCCAATCGCCACTTCCAGCCAGATGGCCACAACGCGGAAATGGATGCCGCAATTGAACTCAGCAAGTTATGTAGCGCGGTCACTCTCGAATTCGAGAACATCGACGTGCGTTACCTGCATGCGGCTGCCGATTACGCCAGCCTTCGGCCGGGGCCCGAATTCTTGGAAATCTGCCAAGACCGTGTGTTGGAAAAATCGAGTTTATCGAAAGCTGGTTTTCCGACGACACCGTTTCAGCCAGTCACTAGCCAGCAGGATGTGGAGCATGCTTTGAAGTCGCTGGGCTTACCACTCGTGCTGAAGACGGCCCGCAGTGGCTATGACGGCAAGGGGCAAGTCGTCGTGCGCGAAGCGGCCAGCGCTGCGGAGACGTTTTCAAGTCTTGCATGCAACCATGCTATCGCGGAAAAGTGGATTGACTATCAAGCCGAAGTCTCCATGGTCACAGCCCGCAACCCGCGCGGACAAATTGAGTGCTTTCCGCTATTCGAAAATGAGCACTCGAACCACATTCTCGATGTCACGCGCTGTCCTGCGCAGCCACAATTTTTGACGTTGCAAGACGATGCCGAAGAAATCTGCCGCGGTATTGCCAATCGTTTTCAAGTGGTGGGGCTATTTTGCGTAGAATTTTTTGTAGACGCTGCGGGCACGTTGATGATCAACGAAATTGCCCCTCGGCCCCACAATTCTGGTCATTTGACCATCGAAGCCTTTGACTGTTGCCAATTTGAACAGCAGGTCCGCGCGGTCTGCAATCTGCCGCTGGCGCGCCCCCAGCAATTGCGACCTGCCGCCATGTCCAATCTGCTTGGCGACGTTTGGCTGAACGGTGAACCACACTGGTCCGAGGTGCTAGCAGAACCATTCACCCACTTGCACCTGTATGGTAAATCCCAGCCACGCGAGGGACGCAAAATGGGTCACCTCACGGTGCTCGATGATGATTCAGCCGAGGCTGCTATCAAGGCTCGGCGATTCCGTGGCGCGCTGAGAGGTGTGGCCGCTTCCGTCGAGCAGTTCTGATTGGCCGGGCGTCCCTGTTCCTCTAACGCGGAGTCACAAAATTGCTTCCCTTGACCCACTCGCAACTCTTGCAACTCAAACGCTGGAATACGCCGACAATCTACAACGGCTGGGAGCAGATTACCGCTCTCGATGCAGCCGCGCCTGTCACGAATGTCGACGAGTTACGCGACTTTATGCCGCAAATGGGACCGATGGTTGGCTCTGCGGTCACGGTCGTCATCGAGCCCAGTGAAGGGCGACACAAGCTGGACAATCCCGCAGGTTGGAGCGAGTATCGGCGTTACGTGGCCAGTCAGCCCGGCCCCAAGATCGTCGTGGTGCAAGATCTTGATCGCCCGCGCGTCATCGGCTCGTTTTGGGGTGAAGTCAACGCCAACGTACACCGCGCATTGGGCTGCGTGGGCACGATTACTGACGGTGCG
>JBBQRC010000784.1:0-2782 GCA_038215215.1 Pirellulales bacterium | reverse complement strand
TGACCAACGCGGAGCATCCAATTGGTATTGGCAACTTCGTAGATAAGATCAATGGTGCGTGTGGTTGGCTTGACCTCGAATGGAGCGTCGATCGGTTTAAATTGAACTCTACCGCCATCATCAGTCGTCAGCTCCGCTGGCTGCTCGCGAGCTATCTTACCGGCGCGGCTTTCTACCACTGGAACTCGTAGCCAAAGGTAAGACCAGTCCGCGACAGTCCACAGGGATTCGCCGGCTTGAACGAATTGTCCGGGCACCACATGCACTTGTACGACACGACCTGCGCGAGGAGCGGCAACTTCGACCGGCCTAACAAGCAAGCCACCGTCGTAAGGTTCTTGGACAAGGAACGGAAGCTTGTCTTGCGCTTCCTTGAAAGCAGACTGAGCATGAGCAAGAGCTTGCTTCAGCTCATTGATTCGCACTCCCGTAACGGCATCGCGCGCTTTGCTCACGTTATCGAGCTGCGATTGCGACAGTTCCATCGTTGTGACGGCCTGCTGCATCTGGATATCATTGTCTTCTTTAACGCTGATGAGCTGCGAGATTTCTTGCGGCGACAGAAACACATTGACTTGAGCAAGATTGGCAGCTGCCAAAATATCCTGGCCTAGTTCGGGCCAACTGTTGTCAACAGTTGCAACCACGAATCCGGCCACTGGTGCGCGCACGATCGTTTGACCCGCAGGTGGCAATTCAAGCCAGCCGACATGCACCTGGAAGGGAGCGCGAACGTGACTCTGCACCTGAGAAGTCACGATTCCGAGTCGCTGTTGGTCTGAAGCGTCAATCCTCACCTCGCCGGGGGAATTGGCGGGTGACGGTGATGCCTCATCCGAACTCGCCGATCGATCGCATCCAGCCATCGAAACCAGCAGCAAAAGAATTAATGTATAGCGAGTGCGCGTCAACACGATAAAACCTCATTAGAAAGCAAAGAAAGGCGGCAGGCCGCAATACGATTGTCGCGGAGACCAAAAATAGCCGCAGGGACATGAGCCTGCTCGAAAGCCTGCGCATCGAGGACCCATCAAGTGCACGCAGTCCAACAAAATGGTTAGATAACCAAAACGCAGGTCAATGCCTGGCGAGTCTGCGCAGGAGGAGGCAGGGCCAAATGTTTTCCAGCAAAGGCTGTACGCTCTGCCGTTGATGATGCTAGCTGCGATTGCGATAGCCAGCACAAGAAAGGGTATTTTGGCAGTGAGTCCTGTCCGCCGGCGCAATCAATCGTCACGGCAGAAACAATCAGCCCCAAGTCACCGAAGGGCGAATCCGATGGAACCGGCTTCTTTCCGTGTTCATCTTCGCGAAATGGCCCGCGATCGATATCATCGCAGGGACGTACACCCAGAACGAGCACGTGCCAAGCATTGGCATCGGCCAAACTAGTGATCGGCGTCCCCCGGCATTCCCCATCCAAATCCGGCCAAGGCACCGGTACGTGCACCGCTTGCAGCAGCAAGAAGAAAACTATCGTAGGGCTGAAATCTCGGTTCCACATGCCCCCGATTGTAATCTAGCCATAATGCAGGTTTTGGATAAATGCAGGCCTTGGCTATATAATCGCTCAAAGATTCGAGCCAA
Organism: Pirellulales bacterium; assembly: GCA_038215215.1. GTDB lineage: Bacteria > Planctomycetota > Planctomycetia > Pirellulales > Pirellulaceae > Aureliella. Next base: position 1,195 of record JBBQRC010000784.1, on the reverse strand, counting down.
TGTGGCCAGAAGTGATCTTTGGACTTTAAAGTGTAACGCTATGAACCACTCGACGGGATCCCCCCTATTTGCTGGATTGCTACCCGAACCGTCGATTTTTGATTCGTGGTAACCGCGGCTTGAGCAGTTTTGTTTACGATTGACTTTTTATCTGAAACACGATTTGAATACGAAAACAACATGAAAGCAATTGTCATGACCCGTAGTGCAGTTTCTGACTTCTGGGAACTCGACGAGAGTGTCTGTCAGGAGGCCTCGCCAGTGTCGCAGCCAACTAGGCGTCCGTCGAATAGCGCAGAGATAGACCGAGAAGACTCGAAAAGTCAGTATCGCTTATGCATTTTGCGATTGTGCTCCCTGCTTCTTTCTGTTTTTGTCGCATCAACTAGTTTCGCCAGCGATGGGCAACCCGTCGCTATCCGTTACTGGCCCAACAATTGTGTATCGATTGAAACAATGTGGAATTTTCACATTGCGATCGGTCTCGATGCGACTAGCCGTCGCCAATTGCCGCGGACTGCGGACGTTGAATTCATCGACGATTTTTGGGAAGCTTCTCAAGGCAGCGTGCTCGTCCTTGATCGAAAGCCAAATTATCCCAAACCAACGCTCAATTTGTTCGATGCAAATCAACAATATTCCAATGAAGCAGTACGCATTTCTCGCGTTGCTCTGGTTGGAAATGGGACGACCAAAGTACTGGACGTGACGTTAGTCCAAGTGGACGGCGTAAGTATCGTCGACTGCAAGAAGAATTCGGTGCATGATTTGATAGATAACTTGAAGGGCCGTGATCTTCCGCGCGAACTTCGAAAGGTTGACGTCTTACTGGTAGAAGAAAGGAACGCCCTGCCGACCGAAATGCAAACTTTGGCTGAATTGCTTGAGGCACGTGTGGTCCTGTTACGCAATAATTGTCCACATGAAACAATTGCTTCGTCGGCGATAGAAGCAATCGAGCACAATACCATCGCAGTTTCAAAGATGGTCGAACCGCGCGGTAAGACTCGGTGGGTCAAGTTAGGGGAATCTGCTTGGGAAATGAAAGAACCACTGCTGGGGTTGTTCGGCAAGAAAGAGTCTGCATGCCAAGCGTCGCGTCTTGTATTCAAAGAGCTTTCCCCGGTGCAAATGAATTTTAAACCCGCCAATGGAACGCACACACCCCGCTGGAATGCTGAACACATGATGGGAC
>JBBQRC010000783.1:0-2791 GCA_038215215.1 Pirellulales bacterium | reverse complement strand
TTCGCCAGGCATGTATTCGCGGGCTTTCCTGGAAGGTCGACTGAGTGCCGAAAACCTGGAGCACTTTCGTCGCGAATTGCGAGAGGTGAGTGGGCTTTCGAGTTATCCCCATCCGTGGCTCATGCCTAGTTTCTGGGAGTTTCCGACGGTCTCGATGGGCTTGGGGCCAATCATGGCCATCTACCAGGCTCGTTTTAATGAATACTTGCGGGATCGCGGTATCAAGGACACTTCGAACCAGCGTGTTTGGGCTTTCCTGGGAGACGGCGAGTGTGATGAGCCGGAGACGCTGGGTGCCTTACATTTAGCTGCACGCGAGAAGCTCGATAATTTGACATTTGTAGTGAATTGCAACCTGCAGCGACTGGACGGTCCTGTCCGCGGTAACAGCAAGATCATTCAAGAGCTAGAAGCGGTCTTCCGTGGCTCGGGTTGGAATGTCATCAAAGTGGTTTGGGGCGGCGATTGGGATGCGCTCATTCAGCAGGATACTTCTGGCGAATTGGTGAAGCGGATGACTGAGGTCGTTGACGGCCAATATCAGAAATACACCGGCATGCCAGGTTCGTACATTCGCGAGCACTTTTTTGGAACTTCGCCTGAGTTGACCGCCTTGGTGGCCAATTACTCTGACGAAAAACTCGAGAAGATGCGGCGTGGTGGACACGATCCTGAAAAGGTCTATGCAGCCTACAAGGCGGCGGTGGAGCACAAGGGCCAACCGACGGTGATCCTGGCTAAAACGATCAAAGGTTATGGTTTGGGTGAGGCGGGCGAAGGACGTAACGTCGCCCATAACCAGAAGAAGCTCAACGAAGCTGAATTGCTCGAGTTCCGCAGTCGCTTTGGCATTCCGATTAGCGATGAAGAAGTGGTGCACGCGCCGTTCTACAAGCCACCTGAGTCGAGTGTGGAAATGAAGTACTGTCGGGACCGCCGCAAGTCCCTGGGTGGCCCCGTGCCGAGCCGGCCAACCGAACATCCAAAGCTGTCAGTCCCTACGCTGGATGAATACGCGGCCTTTACCAAAAGCAGCGACGGTAAAGAAATCAGCACTACGATGGGCTTCGTCCGTTTGCTCTCGAAGCTCTGCAAAGACAAAAAGATTGGCAAAAATATCGTGCCGATCGTGCCTGATGAGTCCCGCACCTTTGGTATGGAAGGGATGTTCCGCGAAGTCGGTATTTATGCACACGGCGGACAACTTTACGAACCAGTCGATTCGCAGTCGTTGTTGTACTACAAGGAAGCGACTGATGGACAAATTCTGGAAGAGGGAATCACCGAAGCTGGCTCGATGTCGAGTTTTAATGCGGCCGGAACAGCTTATTCCACGCATGGCGTGAACATGATCCCCTTCTACATCTATTATTCGATGTTTGGTTTCCAACGTGTGGGCGATTTGATTTGGGCCGCCTGTGATATGCGGGCCAAAGGCTTTTTGTTGGGTGGTACGTCTGGTCGTACCACACTGAATGGTGAAGGCTTGCAACATCAGGATGGACATAGCCATATGAATGCAATCGCTTTTCCACTTATTCGAGCTTACGACCCTGCTTACGCCTACGAAACGACCACCATCATCATGGATGGTTTGAAGCGGCTGTATGTCGAAGGCGAGACGGGCATCTATTACATCACTGTGGGTAACGAGAACTACGAGATGCCGGGGATGCCCGAAGGGGTTGAAGACGGGATCATCAAAGGCATTTATAAGTTTTCGAGTCGTGAAGTAAATGGCGCCAAGGCTCGGGTGCAATTGTTTGGCACCGGTCCGATTTTGCGATGTGCGCAACGGGCACAAGAAATTCTGGCCGATCGCTTTTCGATTGCCAGCGACCTGTGGAGCGTCACCAGTTACACGCAATTGAAACGCGATGCACAGACTTGTGAACGCTGGAATATGTTGCATCCTGACGAGCCACCACAGCGTAGCTATATCGAGACGGTCTTAGAGGGCGTACAAGGGCCCTTCATTGCCGCGAGCGATCACGTCCGCGCCTTGCCCGAACAACTCAGAACCTACATTCCGGGTGATTATTTTGTATTGGGCACTGACGGGTTGGGGCGTAGTGAAACGCGCGAAGCTCTACGACGGCATTTTGAAATTGACGGGGAATCGATCACGCTGGCAACTCTGTACCGACTGGCGAAGGCCGGGACGCTGCAGATGGCCGAAGTTGCCAAAGCGATCAAGGAACTTGATTACGACCCCGATAAAGTAAATCCCCTTTTTGCATAATGTATTGGAGTCGTGTGGCAAGGCGCGGCGGTGCCGTGGGACGATAGGGTATGGCGCAGCGCATCACCACCGGGGTCGATCTATAAACAGTCCTGACAACAGTGTCCTGACATTAGTATTGAGACAAACATGGCAATCGATGTAAAGCTTCCGGATCTGGGCGACGGTATTGACTCGGGTGATGTGCTCGAGATTTTAGTCAGCGAAGGGGATACCGTTAAGAAAGAGCAAGGACTGCTTGAGCTGGAAACCGACAAGGCGACCGTAACAGTCCCAAGCCCAGCGGCGGGTAAGGTTGTCAAGATTCTTGTGTCGGCAGGTCAGTCAGTGCCAATTGGCAGTGTGATCGTGCAGCTCGAAGCCATTGGAGCGGCGACGGCAGAAGCACCGAAACCCGCGCCTAAGGCAGCAGCGGCCCCAGCACCAACTCCGGCACCACCGCAGGCGGCCGCCCCACCGCCTCCTGCGGCGGCACCCAAACCGGCAGCGCCTAAGCCCACTGCTCCGGCACCGAAGCCAGCGCCACAACCCGTGGCGGCGGCGCAGCCC
>JBBQRC010000782.1:0-2796 GCA_038215215.1 Pirellulales bacterium | reverse complement strand
TGCCAGTGGTTATTGAGGCCTGGCTTGCCAGTGGTTATTGAGGCCTGGCTTGCCAGTGGTTATTGAGGCCTGGCTTGCCAGTGGTTATTGAGGCACAGCGTGCCACACACGCACCTAGTTACCCGTGATTTTCGCAGTTGCAAATGACGTTAGCCCTTAAGGGCGCGGACGGCCTCGCGGGCGCGGTTGAGAAACTGAGCTTTGGGCTCGCCGCTCTCGAGCCAAATGGGAGCTCCGATGCTAATACTACTTAGCAAAGGGACTGGCATGTATTCACCGCGGGGCAGAATTCGGTTCAGATTGTCCATATAAACTGGGACAAGCTCCAAATCCGGTCGTTTTTTGGCGATGTGGTAGAGCCCACTCTTGAACTCGCCCATCGTACCATCTTCCGCGCGACTTCCTTCCGGAAAAACGATCAGGGAATAAACGTCTCCCATCTCGCGCAACATCATATCCACCGGACTCTGGTGTACTTTGATTTCCTTGCGATCGATCAACATCGCATTAAAGGAGCTGGCCAAAAATCGCTTCCACGGGGATTTACCCCAATAATCCTTGGCAGCTACCGGTCGCGTTACGCAACGAATCTCGGTGGGCAAAGCAGACCATAGCACCACCGCATCCAAGTGACTGGTGTGGTTGGCAAAATAGACTCGCTGGCAGGTGTCAGGCTGGCAATCGATCCACCGCACCGTGTAGCCGCTGAAAAAGCGCGCCAACAGGATGATGGTGTTACCCGTAAACCTTCTTAAGACTTCTGAATCAGCCAATCCCCCGAGCTGAGAACTGGGTTGCGAGTCCTGTTTTGGTTGCACTGCGGCTGCCAAAGCGATGTTCCGAAGTAGGAATAAGGAAGATTTTAGGGGCGCTTTACGTTTGCCCCAGCCGATGGTTAAATCCTACGCGAATCTGCGACCTACGCCAATCGATTTCGGGCAAAATCGTCAGTATGCAGGGCGATATCCGTCTCCTAGCACGACCTAGCCTCAGCTAACTGCAGCCGACTATTACGACAAAAGTCCGTGGACGACGTCGCCGTGAACGTCCGTTAATCTCCGCTGCACACCGTTGTGATAAAACGTCAACTGCTTGTGATCTAAGCCTAATAAATGCAGGATCGTTGCATGAAAATCGTAGATGGTGACTTGGTTCTCAATGGCCGCAAAACCGATATCGTCCGACGCGCCGTAGGAGAAGCCTGGTTTGACACCCGCTCCCGCCATGAAGCAGGTAAAGGCATCGGGATGATGATCGCGGCCCGGTTTATCAATTCCCTGCGTGGCTGGCCCGCGACCAAATTCAGTGCACAGCACGACCAAGGTGTCGTTGAGCATCCCACGTTCTTTTAAATCGTGCAGCAGTGCGGCCACTGGTTGATCCACGGTAGCCGCCATCTTGGTGTGGTTTTCGATTACCGATTCGTGGGCATCCCAGTTGTTGCGAGGTTGGCCGAACGCTCCGCCGCTGAACAACTGCACGAAGCGCACGCCGCGTTCCAGCAAGCGCCGCGCCATCAGACAATTTCGCCCCATGCCAGCCGAGCGTGGGTCGTTCATTCCGTACGCGCCACGCGTAGCTTCCGATTCGCCCTCCGAATCCGTGGCCTCCGGTACAGTCGTTTGCATGCGGGCGGCAAGCTCATAAGCGCGGACGCGTGCCTGCAAGGCGCTGTCCCCCAAATTCTGCTCTGCGTAACTACGATTCATCTGCTGGAGAAATTCCAGGCTTGACTCACGCACCGCTGCCGACACCGTCGCGGGTGTTCTCAAGTCCTCGATCGGCTCGCCGCCGGATTGAGTGCGGAAAGCAACTCCTTGATGAGAGGCGGGCAAGAAGCCCGCGGTCCAGTTGATGGAGCCCCCCGCGGGAAGACCTGCCGGATCTGGTAGAACGACAAAAGTGGGTAAATTTTCGTTGACGGTGCCTAATCCGTAACTCAGCCAAGCTCCCATGCAGGGGAAACCATTAAGCGTAAAACCGGAATTCATGTGAAAGGTTGCCGGCGTGTGATTGTTGGATTTGGCGACCATGGATTTGATCCATGCGATATCATCGACGCGCTTGGCCAAGTGCGGAAATAAACTGCTGACCCAGGCACCGCTTTCACCGTGCTGTGCGAATGCAAAGGGACTCTTCATGATCTTACCCGGCTGACCAAAGAAGCCCTTGTTTTCGCCCCGATCAAGCGATTTGCCATGAAACTTGGCCAACTCAGGCTTATAGTCAAACGTGTCGATGTGGCTCATGCCACCACCACAAAAAATCTGAACAATACGCTTCGCCCGCGGAGCAAAGTGGGGCATGCCAGGAGTCGCCACCGATTCACCCGGTATCGCCGAATGCCCCTCGCGTTGCAACAACCACGCCAGCGCGATGGCTCCTAGTCCACTGACCGATTCAGACAGAAATCTGCGTCGCGCGAGCGAGTTAGCTACGCCAGCTGTGGAAAATCCAGTCATTGAATTGACAAGCATCTCTTTTTGACTCTCAGTTGATGTACATGAACTCAGTCGCATTGAGCAGCACCCAGCAGAATGTCTCCAGTCCCTGCTCATGCACCAGTTGTGTGGCGCGCTGCAGCTCGTCGACCGTCACGGGTCGCGCAAAGCACACGAGGTAGGCCTCTTCAATCGCTCGGATCGCGTCGTCGCCGTGCGAGTTCCGCAATCTTTCAGACAGCTTTTGAGATTGTCTTAGGACGAAGGAATTGTTCATCAGCGCAAGGGCCGCCAAGGGTGTCGTGGTCACGCGTCGCGACGGCGTCTTAATCGACGGATCGGGACAGTCCAAGGC
>JBBQRC010000781.1:0-2799 GCA_038215215.1 Pirellulales bacterium | reverse complement strand
ACAATTGGCAGGCCAAGGCATCGTTTCAAAACAAGTTTTCGCTGTCGTCCCCTCGCTCCCGTCCAGCGCAGCAGGAATAGCGGGTGAGTGGGCAAGGTGAGGGGTCGCCTGAGCGAGTGCTAAACGCCTTGTCGCCGGCTTGTGCTCTTTCTCTGAAACTTCTGGTGAGGGGACTGTACTGTGAATATTTTATCTCCCGCTGAACTGACATCACTCAAATGCCGTCCTTGTGAAGGGGGAGTAGAGCCCTGCACGCTAGAGGACGCTCAGCGACAAACGTTCGCGTTGGCGTCCAACTGGGAGCTGGTGGATGATGGTACAAAACTTTCGAAGAAATTTAAATTGAAAAATTTTCTCGCGGCGATGAAATTGTTAAATGCTGTGGCAGAGATTGCAGAACTCGATCAGCATCATCCCGATTTTCACTTGACCGGTTACCGGCAAGTGCGCATTGAGCTGACGACTCATGCCATCGGCGGCCTCAGCGAAAACGATTTTATCTTGGCTGCGAAAATCGACGCCCTTCCTGACTCTGGGCCCCAGTAAATTGACGGCCAGACGCCATCAACCCGGCACACGCTCCTTTGTCAAGTTCGATCAATCATGACCAACGGTACAAAACGAATCGCGGTGATCGGCGGTGGCATCTCTGGCCTGGCGGCCGCTTGGCAGTTGGCGCAACTGGCCGATGTTCATGTGACCCTCTTTGAAGCGAGTGACCGCGTTGGTGGAGTGCTTGAGACCATCTACGACCAAGGTTACTTGATCGAGCGGAGTGCAGATAACTTCGCCACCCTGATTCCCGATGCGCTCGAGTTTTGCCGTGACTTGCAGTACGACTCGCATCTGATACGGCCGAACGCCCAAGACCGGCGCGCTTTTGTCTTGAACCGAGGACGCATCCTGCCAATCCCGTTGGGCTTCAGTCTGATGCAGCCTACCCGATTCAGTTCGATGTTGACAACGAAGACGTTATCTTGGCGAGGCAAATTGCGTGTGGCTAGTGAGTACCTCGTGCCAGCACGCACCAGCACGGAAGATGAGTCGTTGGAGTCCTTTGCCACTCGACGACTTGGTCGCGAGGCTTTTGAGAATCTGGTGGAGCCTATTGTCAGTGGAATTTTCACTGCCGACCCGCGGACGTTGAGCATGCAGGCCACCCTGCCACAGTTTGTGGCCATGGAGCAGAAGAGTGGAGGCTTGATTCGCGGCCATCTACAAAGCCGTCGCTCACAGGCGAAGCAGGCGGCGGGACGAGCCAGTGGGGCACGTTATGATCAATTTATGGCACCCGCAGCCGGGATGACTCACTGGGTGCAACATATTGTCCAGCAGCTCCCGGCGGGCTGCCTGCAACTCGACAGTCCCGTTACCCGACTTACCCGCCTCACTCGCCACTCCGGCACCACGCAGGAGGACTCCACACAATGGGAAATCGAAACGGCTCTGCGGGGGAGAGAATCATTTGATGGTGTACTCATCTGTATGCCCGCAGCGCGTGCCGCGGTCTTGTTACGTGAGAGTTGCCCGGTGGTGGGTTCGTTAGTTGGGAACATCCCCTACGCGTCGAGCGCAGTTGTCGTCAAAATCGTCGATAAAGCAGACTTGCAAGGTCGCATTGATGGCTTTGGCTTGATCGTACCACACAAAGAAGGGCGCCCAACGTTGGCGATCAGCTATTCGAGTAATAAATACGCTGGGCGAACCCCTGACGGTCAACTGCTCTTGCGTATCTTCTTGGGGGGCGCGTTGGCACCTGAGACGGTGGATGAGTCCGAAACGAAACTTCACGACATGGCCGATCGCGAGCTACGCGAGATCCTTGGTTGGACGGGCGCTAAGACGCATTGGCAAGGAGTCGTGCGTTGGAAAAGCGCCATGCCGCAGTACTTGCTCGGCCACATCGAACGCGTTCGGCAGATTCAGCAACAAGTGGCAGCGGCAGGCAATTTGCAAGTCTGCGGGGCCGCCTACACCGGCGTTGGCATTCCACAGTGTATTCGCAGCGGCCGCGCCGCAGCCCGAAATCTGGTCAGCGGACTGAGCCCGTAACGTCTCGCACCCGCTACTCCAGGGTGAGGGTCTGGGTGGCCTGATGAAAATGCGGTTGATTCGCAGAGCAGATCACCCGGGAAAGTCAGTCCCCTCGCCCACGTACTCGGAGGAGAGGGAGCAGAAAAAATCCGTGCACTCGATATTCCCACCCTCCTTGGCACATTTGCTGGCTTCCGACATTTTCGTCAGGCCAGGTTCTGTGTGTGGTGCAATGAAATCGGAGCCATGCCATGTTGCTTAGTTCCGCGAGCCTGCTGGCCAAAAAGAGAGATGCTTTAAATAGCGTCGCTATCGCTGTTTGCACTCACACTAAGATTGCGATGCAAATTAATTCTTCAACTCGCTTTCGAGCAACATCAAATCACATCACCGCATCTTCCACTGGGCTCGTGGTCATCAGCCACCATCAATTAGCCCATTAAACCCCTTAGCCAATCGCATGCCAGAACAATCAACTGCGTCGAAACTATTTTTCTAATTCAGTCAAGCTCGCTTCACTCGCTGCGTTTTGTCAAGCCTAACCCCAGGCACGATTGCATTACAATGGCGAACGAACGGGCGACCACGTAGCACATCACGTCTTGCTGAGTTCGCAACATCCCAGGCACCTCGTCACTTTCCGATACATTCTCCATCGATCCACCAAGAAAATTTGCGGTTCGAATACGACCATTGAAATGGAAACTCATCCGCTCACCGCGTTTTGGCTGGCACTGATACCTCGGGTTACGTTCCGCTCGCTTG
>JBBQRC010000780.1:0-2805 GCA_038215215.1 Pirellulales bacterium | reverse complement strand
GCCCGCTCGGTGCCAACTGAGCTGACTCAATCGCCACCGAACCGCTGCCCGCTCCCATGTCCCACATGAGGCTGTGCGGGACCAAGTCCAACTCAGCCAACGCGATCGCTCGCATTTCCCACGGCGTTTGCAGACCGCGTTTTGGTCGACTCTGCAAAAAGCATTCGTCGGGGTTTCAAAATAATCAGTGTCGCCGCGAAACACTTGGCATCTTTCGGCGCTTCCCGCCCCCATCCGACCTTGCGTCGGTGGAGCGATGAATGGACGGCTACTCCGCTGGTGACGACACGCACACAATTCGTGCTCGGCCCTGCGTCCGCTCGCCGCAGCGAGCGGACGCAGGGCCGAGCACGGGGCTTCGTTGCGACGCGGCCGTTCGCTTACCAGCCATGCTTCCACCGACGCAGGGTCGGGGGAGAGCCTTGTAGCTTACCAGTCATGCTTCCACCGACACAGGGTCGGGGGAGAGCCATGTTAGCTGACCAGTCATGCTTCCACCGATACAGGGTCGGGGGAGAGCAGACAGCAGTGCTGGTTCACCTAACTCTTACGAGCCACGATCAAGAAGGAAGGATTGGCGGACTCAAATCTGAGTTCATCGAATTGCTGCTGCCCACGTGCCAGATTGATCATCATGACGCGGACGTCGGTGCCAAGCCGCTTGAGGGCCCGCTCGGTGCCAATCAAGTTCTCGAGACTGGCTACGTTAACGACCAGGCGACCACCACCCCGCAAGCGGCTCCACGATTCCTCGACCAACTTAACTACCGCGCGGCCCGTCCCCCCCACGAAAATGGCATCCGGATCCGGCAGATCCTCCCAGGCTTCTGGCGCTTCGCCTAACACCGGCGTGACGTTAACCGTACCGAATTTCCGCGAGTTCTCAATCAATAAATTGTAGTCTTCCGCGGCCATTTCGATCGCAAAAATCTGGCCGTTGGGTGCTAACTGAGCTGACTCAATCGCGACCGAACCGCTGCCCGCTCCCACGTCCCACATGATACTGTTCGGTCCCAAGTCCAACTCAGCCAACGCGATCGCTCGCACTTCGCAAGGCGTCAGCAAACCGCGTTTTGGTCGGCTCTGCAAAAAGCACTCGTCGGGGTTTCCGAACAACCGCTTGCCAACCATCTTTGCCGGTCGGTCCGGCACGTTGGGTAAGCGCACCAAGATCATCACGTTTAAATTCGCAAAGGATTGCGTGGCGATTTCGGCCAGCGTGCCACGTGTCACGCGTTCATCGCGCGATCCCAGATTCTCACAGACGTAAGCGTTGAAGTATTCAATCCCTTGATCCAGCAGCGCCTGGGCCAGCGCCGCAGGTGGCACTTCTTCCGAGGTGAATACGCCGACCTTTTCGGCCGAACGAATGCGTTCCACGACACGGGAAATCGATTGCGTCGCCAAGTTGGTCAGGTAAGCCTCATCCCAACTCTCTTTCACCCGTGCAAATGCCAATTGCATGCTACTGACATGGGGCAGGACCTCAAATCGATCTTTGCCAAGTTTTTCGCACAAGTAACGCGACGTACCGTAAAACAGCGGATCGCCGCTGGCCAGCAGCACGACCGGCAACTGGTCCGCTTGATCAATGGCGGCCGCCATTTGATCCAAGTCAGCGTTCAGTGCCGCCAATCGTTGGCCAGCCGAATGGGAAGCACTTTGTTCGACCTTCCTCAGCAAGTTAGCAGGACCAAAGACGGTCCCGGCCGCCGCGATCAGCTCCAAAGCTTGCTTGGTGAGTCCTTCCAAGCCGTCGTCACCGATCCCGACAATTGTGATTTTGTGCGTCAAAGAGCACCCTTCCATTTATGTATGAGTTGCCTGGCAATTTCAGATTTTCCAAATTCAAACTCCAACTGCAAGTCCGGCGTGATCAATCGACTTGAGACTCGCGGAGCACTTGCTCGTAACTGCGACGCGCCACATCGTAGGCTTCTTTGGCTGCTTGAATTTCCTCCTGCCGAATCTGCCCCTTTTTCTTTTCCCAGCAGACATCCACTGCGTCGCGGCACCATTGGGCACTGCGGCGACTAGCGCGGATCGGCTGGTTATCCACATGCACAAAAATAGGATTGGAGTGCATCGACGCCAAAACGCGAATCGCAACCCAGGCAGAACGTGCTAAATCGATCTCGAATTCTAGATCATGAATCGAGCCATCCGCATCGATCAATTGCTGGGCGACAGCTTGGCCATTCACGACGACCTCCACTGGGACTTGCCGCGTTCCCGCCACACGAGCACGCTCGAGGTGCCAATAGGGTTTTTCATCGAGTCGCCGTGCGGCAATCGCCGCCCCCAACTCGGCTTGCTCCGCGGCCAATATACCCGCCACACGACATTTCACCTGGGTTTTGCCCCCCTTTTCCAGGTCCAACTGATTGACCACACCAGTGGCCGATTTCTGGCCCAGCCTAAAGCCGTTCACTTCAAAATCAATCGCGTGGCTGAGACCATCGGTCACGTAGCTGTTGCCGTCGCGGAGCCCTAGTGCCCAATCCGTGTAATCGAGTTGTTCTACCGACTTGAGGTCAGGAATATTCACGTAGCTTCGCCCCAAGCCAACCCTTTCGCCGTAAATGCACGGAAAATCAGTTTCGCCGCTAATGCGTGAACGGAAGCCGCAATTCAGCGTGTGATACCAAATGTTCAATTCCCAAATAACCGGCGTATCCACGGCACTGATGAAGTCACAAACATTGTGGGGGGCGGCGACAATAAACTCGTTCGCTCCAATGCCATCGAAGGGGGGCATAGCATAATCTGGCAAAGTGTCCGCGGCACGACCAGCCCGATCCTTGG
>JBBQRC010000779.1:0-2819 GCA_038215215.1 Pirellulales bacterium | reverse complement strand
GGTCGAGAAGGCGCACGAGAAGTGGGGCGATCCGATCCTCGAAGCTTATCATCTGCCGGCGGTTGCTCCCTACATGCGCGGCTTGCTCCGCGAAGCGACGCTAGCGAACTACGACGACGCACTGCGGGCTTACCAGACGACCGCCGCGCTGGTACCAGGCGCCTCGTTTGTAATGCAAGATATCGAGCGCGTGACTTCGGGGGTTCACAGTCCGCCAGGGCACGGAGTGGTGTATGTGTTTGCTTTGGTGGGGCGTGGCCCGTATAAAATCGAGGTAGCCGCGGAAGCGACCAGCGATGCTCTACTGATCGCCGATCGCCTGGTCTCCGTCTTTGGAAAATATAGCGTGCCACCGACGCTGGCGCCAGTGAAAGTGCCGGAGATCGCCAGCCCGTCCCTCCCATTTCAATTGGTCGGCGTTCAGGTCAACGGTGTAGCGACTGCCACCACTTTACCGATCACCGATCTGCATCTGTTGGCGACGCAGACTTTCAATGCCAAACTGCCTCATATCATGGCCCGTGCCGTGGCGCGACGCGTGATCAAGAAGGGCGCGGTGTATGTAGCCAAGGATCAAATGAATAGCGTCACTCCGCTGGCGTCGCTGGCGATGGATGGACTGGGCGTGGCCTGGGAAGCCACCGAGTCGGCCGATACTCGCTGCTGGGGCTTATTGCCGCGCGAGATTCAGATGGTGCGATTGGAATTGCCGGTTGGTACGCACACACTCGCATTGGAACCCACTACGGCCGGACGTCCCACGGGGCCTGCTACGCGGTGCACCGTACGCGTGGACGATGCCCGCAATACTTACGTACTGGGCTATTGGCCCGATCACCATCCGGTCGGGCAAATCCTCGTCAACAATCCGTAACGGGCCATTCCCTTTTTAGGACCTAATTACTTGTCTGACTTGGCGATCTCGGGCGTCGCGGGGCGCCATTGGAAGTTGCGAATTTTTACGATGGACTGAAACGCGCAGTAGCCTAAGGGCCGCGACGCGAGAACTTCACCACGCAACGTAAAATTGTGTCCCTCGCGTTCCTGCTCAATCAATTTCTTGTCATCGATCCAGGCGCGAATCATTTTGTCGTCCACACGAATGCGGAATTTATACCACTGGCCGTTTTTGAACTGAAAGAATTGTGTCGAAGCGTTTTCGGAGGCATCAAAGCCATCAATGCTCGATAGTCCCACCACACCGCCGCCCCAGCCGCCAGCGATAAACGAACAATGTTCTTTGCCCACAGGGAACGTTAGACCGCACAGGAAGTCGCTGCCATCGACGCGCTGCGCCTCAAGCTCAATTTCAAAATTAGTCTGCGGAAATTCTCGCTTGTAAGTGATCCCGGTGAGCGGATCGCCGAAGTCGAGCTTGACTTCATGTCCAGCCACGGTAACGTCTCCTTCGCCACCAAAGTTGGTCGCTTCCCAACCTTCGAGCGACTTTTCAGCAATCAGTGGTTTCCAGCCCTCTTTGGCCGCATCTTTGGCTGCCGTAGCAACTTCCGCAGCCGGCTTGGGGGCGGGATCTTGACCATTAACGGTCGAGTTGAAGGCCGCAGTCAGTAGCAGCCAGAGACAAATCAAGATTCGCATGTGCGACTCCAGTACGGTATGGGCAAAAACCTGAAGTTGGTTGTAAGTTGGTGCGGAATGTGTCGATGAAGGGAAGCAGTGCGGCTGTGTGGACCACATGGCAGCGGAAAACTGCCGCACATTCCGTTTTCAGCGACGCCTACCAATGTGGATGAATTATGCTTGGATTGCAAGCTCCGAATGCTGTAATCGATGCCAAACCCGATCTTCAGTTGATTTCCGGAGCGCCGGGGCGGAGCTTTTCCCGAGCGACTGAAACGCTGGTTTTTTGGGTGAAGTTCATGCGGATCGCTGTATTCATCTTGTCAGCTTACTGGCTGTTGATTTTCGTGGGCACGCACTTGCCAGCTCCCGCGCTACCCGCGCTGGGTACCTCTGACAAACTGCTTCACTTGGCGGCATTCGCCGGCCTGGCGTTTTTGCTGGCCTGGGCGATCCCTTCGGGACGTTGGCCCTTGTCGCGCAATCTGGCCTTGGCTGCTGCGATTGCTTTTGGCTACGCAGTGCTCGACGAGCTGTCGCAGCAGTTTATCCCGGGACGCACGTGCGATCCGCTGGATGTGGCGGCGGATACCGTAGGCATCCTGATTGGCTTGGCGAGCTATCTCGCGGCGCGCGGCTGTATTATTCGCATCGGCTGGGCTCGCCGCTTACTCCTGCGCAACGGCTAGGCGCCCCCTGCGAAGTGATACGTTTAGCGACTACAATCGAGTTCGATCTGTCGCATCAGGAAAACGTATGACTCAAATCGTTCTCGCCACCCTCAACGCCCGTTACACGCACAGTTCGTTTGGCTTGCGTTATCTGCTGGCCAACATGGGGCGATGGCAGTCGCAGACGACCATGCTGGAGTTCGTGATCAACGATATCACGGTCGATATGTTGGCGGCGATCCTGGAATTAAATCCGCGAATCGTCGGCTTTGGCGTCTACATCTGGAACGTCGAACCGCTAACTCGCTTGGTGGCGGATCTCAAACGCGAGCGACCTGAAATCGTGATTATCTTGGGGGGTCCTGAGGTCAGCTACGAGGCGGAGGGGCAACCTCTGGTGGCTCTGGCAGACTATGTTATCTCCGGTGAAGCAGACTGTGCATTTCGCGATTTGTGCGAGCGGTTGCTGACGGGCCAAGAGTGCCACCAAAAGTTGCTGGCGGCTCCCGTGCCAACCTTCGATCAACTGACCTTACCGTATGATTTGTACTCCGACGCGGACGTGGC
>JBBQRC010000778.1:0-2834 GCA_038215215.1 Pirellulales bacterium | reverse complement strand
AACGATTCCTTTTCATTTGGTGCTTGGTTGTTCGTGCCTCCCAACGCCAGCGGCGCGGTGTTTGCGCGGATGAACGAAGCTGAGGATTTCCGCGGCTGGGATTTGTGGCTGCAAAATGGCCAAATAGGTTCACATATTGTCTCCGCGTGGCCTAAGAACGCACTTAAAGGTGTCACGGCTCAGAAATTGCCCGAGAACCGTTGGGTGCACGTCTTTGTAACTTACGATGGCACGTCCAAGCCCGAGGGACTGAAGGTTTATATCGACGGTCGCGACCAGCAACTGACTTTCGAAGCCCAGTCGCTGACCGGGTCGATTCGCACGACGGTTCCCTTTTCTTTGGGGCAGCGCCATACGTCCTCTCCCACTAGCGGTGTCCGCGTTCAGGACCTGCGAATCTACAACCGCCAACTGCACGCGGCCGAAGTCGACACTCTGCGAACTCATCCTCGTTTAGCTTACTTGGTCGCCAAACAAACACCCCGCAGTGAAGCGGAGCAACGTGAGTTGTTTGACTGGTATTTGCAGAATCAGAACGACGATTACAAACAAACGACCGCACAACTCGCCAAGGACCAAAGCGATTTAGCCGCTGCCGTCGCGCGCGGGACCATCGCGCACGTGATGCAGGAGAAAGCGGACTCGAAGGCGATGGCCTATATCTTGTTCCGCGGTGAATACGACAAACGTCGTGACCCCGTCGAGGCGCTGACCCCAGCCTTCTTACCACCCTTAGCCGAAGGCCTGCCAAGAAATCGCCTGGGGCTCGCCAAGTGGTTACTCGCACCGGAAAACCCGCTGACCGCCCGCGTCACCGTCAATCGTTATTGGCAAGAAGTCTTTGGTACCGGGCTGGTCAGTACATCGGGCGATTTTGGAATCGCTGGCCACTTGCCAAGCCACCCTGAGTTGCTTGATTGGCTGTCCGTCGAGTTCCGCGAACAAGGTTGGGATGTCAAAGAACTCTTTCGCTGGATGCTGACCTCTGCCACCTATCGCCAAAGTGCCATGGCGACCCCCGAGAAGATCGAGCGTGATCCCCAGAATCAGTGGCTCTCGCGAGGCCCACGATTTCGCATGGAAGCCGAGATGGTCCGTGACTTTGCCCTGTCGACCAGCGGCTTGCTTTCGGACGAGATCGGTGGCCCAAGCGTTAAACCCTATCAACCCGAGGGGGTCTGGGAAGCGGTCGCTATGATCGGCAGCAATACGCGCGACTACAAGGCCGATAGCGGCGAAAACCTCTACCGACGCAGCCTGTATACATTCTGGAAACGGTCCGCTCCCCCCGCTTCAATGGAGATTTTGAACGCTCCCAGCCGCGAAGTTTGTACGGTCAGGCGCGAGCGCACCAACACTCCGTTGCAAGCACTTGTTACGCTCAACGATCCGCAGTTCGTCGAGGCGGCCAAAAAACTGGCCGACTCGATTCTGCAGTTCGCCACCGATGTGCCAGCCCATGCTGACGTGGCCCGCATGCAAGCCGTAGCCGAACGCCTGATCAGCCGCCCCTTTTCCGACCAGGAACTCGCGATCATCGAGCAGAGTTTGGCAAAGTTGCGCGAGCATTACACCGCTCAACCAGACGACGCATTACAACTGCTGGCCGTCGGTGAAACGAAATTGACCACCGAGCACGCACCAGAACTGGCTAGCTGGACGATGCTCATCAATGAATTGATGAACCTGGACGAGGCACTGAATAAGTAATGGCTTACGCGAACGCCACCAGCAAATTCACTACACATAAAACAATAAAAAAACAATAAGACACTCCTGAAGGAGTCCATGATGAAGCTAGAGCAAGAGTTTATCCTTAACGAAACGCGAAGGCTGTTCTTTCAGCGCGGCGCGAGCGCGTTGGGTTTTGCCGCGTTGGCCGCGTTAACTGGTCGCAGCGATCCACTGGCTGCCGCCGAGCCCAATAGCAATCCGGCCGAAGCCAAAATGCGCTCGCTGATGCAGCATGCCCCCAAAGCGAAGCGGGTGATCTACTTGCACATGGTCGGCGGCCCGCCGCAAATGGATTTGATGGACTACAAGCCGAAGATGAACGCTTGGTACGATATCGATCTGCCCGAAAGTGTCCGCAACGGCCAGCGCTTAACGACGATGACTAGCGGCCAAAAGCGGTTCCCCATCGCGCCCAGCAAATACAGTTTCAAACAGCATGGCGAAAGCGGCATGTGGCTCTCCGAGTTACTTCCGTGGAAAGCCAAGTGCGTCGATGACATGTGCTTCATTCGTAGCATGCGTACCGAAGCGATCAATCACGAGCCTGCCATTTCGTACATGCAAACTGGTAACCAGGTCACCGGCCGTCCCTGCCTGGGCGCTTGGGCCTCCTATGGACTGGGCAGCGAAAACGATAATCTGCCCACCTTCGTTGTGATGGTTGCCAAGCCCACAAACACTGAGCAAGTGCAAGCCATCTCCGCACGTCTGTGGTCGAGCGGCTATTTGTCTGGCGAACATGCTGGAGTTTCTTTCCGGTCAGCCGGTGATCCGATTTTGTACATTAACAATCCACCCGGCGTGACGCGCGATGTTCGCCGCACCACGCTCGACGGTTTGAAGCAACTCAATGAGATCTCGTATCAATCGCTAGGTGATCCCGAAACTCACACCCGCATCCAGCAATACGAACTGGCCTTTCGCATGCAAGCCAGCATCCCCGAACTGACCGACATGTCGGACGAATCGGAGCAGACGCTGGCCATGTATGGTCCCGATGTGCAGAAAAAAGGATCGTTTGCCAACACTGCCATCCTCGCTCGTCGCATGGTGGAACGTGGCGTGCGGTTTGTGCAGGTCTATCACAATAATTGGGACAC
>JBBQRC010000777.1:0-2841 GCA_038215215.1 Pirellulales bacterium | reverse complement strand
GATCCATCAGACTTGGAACGAAGGATGGCCAAACTGCGAAGTGAAATGAGCTACGTCGATTTGCAGGAGCTTGAATATACACCGGTTGTAGATAGCGCTTCGCCCTAGGGAGCAACGTATCCAAAGTTGAAAAAATCTCGCAAGAGTTCCTTGTTACCCTCCTAACTGCAGTGCAACGTAGAACTTGGTCTAGGGCCCTTTGCTTTGACTAAAGGGTTTACGGTTCACTAGATTCTCTTTGCCGATGATCAACTTATCGGTTTCGACACGAGCTCGATCGACTAGGTCGAGAATGACGGCAGCTCGTCGACCGGAATCTGGATGGGATCTTGCAAAGTTAGGGACAATCTTGGTCCAAGCTGGCGTTTGATCTTGGCTAGCATCCCAGCGCGTGAGAAGTCTCGCCAATTCGCGAGCGTCATACCCAGTTGCTAGCATCCAACGCACTGCGTCCGCATCGGCCTGCGATTCGAACTCGGGTCGAAATGGTTTGGCGATTGTTGCCATCCATTGCATACTCGAACGAAAATCAACCATGGTATCCGTTCGCTTGGACTGCTTCAGTGGCAATAGCTGGTGCCCTCGATCCAAGTGGGAAAGCTCATGGCAGATTACGCCAGCCAATTCCGCTTCGGATTGTACGTTTTTCATCAGACCAGCCGTGAAGACGAGGTGGCCGCCTGGAATCGAATAGGCATCAATGCTTTCTGTATCGACGAGGGCGATGTCGATACTCGGGTAACGTCTAGCGTTCGACATGTTGGGTCGCAGATCGCTAACCAATTGTGCAAGGTACTTGATGTCTTTGCCATCCCGCGTCATTGCGTTGCCTTGGGAACGGACGAACACTTCAAGCTTCTTTACAACCTCTTTGCCGAAATCGGATTCTTCTCGTTTCGAAATCGGTATCTTCTCGATCTCGGCCATCTGGGCTGGAGTCAGTTCACTCAACATTCCAGGCAAGAATTGTTCGGCCTGTTGTCCAAACTTCTCAAACATATTACGCAGCGCATCGGCTGGATCTTGGACGAACGCATTAGCATATCGCGAAAAAACAAGGCTACAGAAGAGCGTAATGCAGGTGATCAGTATTCGACTCTTGCATTCGCGTAGCGATGGGGTGCTGCTAAACATTGGCGATGACTATCGAAAGTTATTTTCCGGGATAGCCCAACTATTTCCGTTTGGGTGACATGACCATTTTATCCTCGTAGCCTGCACTTCGCAATTCGAAGTAATCACAGCTCGACGTTCGAGACTCAGAAAGAGCACTCACGCCGCTGGCTCTGGAGGGCGTGTCATGGGCCGCCAAATTCCGCTCAACGAACGCCAGCAGCTCGTCGGAAGGCCTGTCAAAATATGCCGCAAGTTAGTCAAAGCGGTGAGAGTTAGATCAGTTCGCGCAGTACGTTGCCGTCCCCCTCGACCAAGTATTGTGGGCGACCGTTGTGGTCGGTGAGGGTTGTCTGATCGACGTTGATTCCCAAATGATGAAACAGAGTGGCATAGACTTCGCCGTAGGTCACCGGCCTTGAGACCACTTCGCCTGCGATACGGTCTGTCGCGCCAATGACCTGACCATGCCTCATTCTTCCGCCAGCCATCAATGCGCAGTTAACCTGTGGCCAGTGATCGCGACCGACAATGTTGCTGATTTTAGGAGTTCGTCCAAACTCTCCCCAGACAATCACCGCACAGTCATCGGCCAGACCACGCGAGTGCAGATCCTCTACTAACGCGCTGACACATTGGTCAAAAATAGGGAACTCCTCCTGTTCCCGCACAAAGATCGAGTTGTTCGCGCGCCCCTCGGCATTTGTGCCGCCGTGCCAATCCCATTTGCTGTAGTTCAGCGTGACCACTCGAACTCCAGCTTCGATCAGGCGGCGCGCCACCAAGAGGCTCTGTGGCACCCGCGGTGCACCGTTGCTATCGATCATTTTGGTTGCGTCGCCCATACCGTAGCGCTGCACGATTTTGGGATCTTCTTTGGAAAGATCAAGCGCCTCTGCCAGCCGCGAAGAAGTGAGAAGTCCCAGCGCTTGCTCCGTGAAACTGTCCATCGCAATCATATTCTTCTGGGCATCAATTTCACGTTTCAGTCCATCAATACTGCGCAGCAGTGAGACACGGTCGCCCAATCGATCCAGCGAAATACCGCCTAGCACCATGTCCTGCTTGGTTGGTCCCAGCGGTCGAAAAGCATCCTGCGATGTTCCGAGGAATCCTGGCCCAGGTTCGTTGTAAGGACCGTGTGAGCATTTGTAACACAGGCTAACGAAGGCTGGTGTCGATGGCGTGTTAGCCCCCAGGACTTTAGAGACCATTGAACCGAATTGCGGCCAGCCACCCGAAGGCTTAGGCTTCTTTGGATCGTGGCCGTTGAAGACCTGCACCGCATCATGATCTGCTTGATTGCCAACCAACGACCGTATGATCGTTAGTTTGTCGCCCATTTTTGCGAGGCGCGGAAAGGCCTCACAGATATCCATGCCGGCAACATTGGTGGCAATCGGTTTCCATGGGCCAGCGACCTCTCTGGGGGCGTGAGGTTTCAGATCGAACATATCCTGATGCGGGGGACCACCGACCAGATAAATCATGATCACCGACTTGGGATTATTCTTTATCCCTGACGCGCCTTCAGCTTTCAGTAAAGACGGCAAAGTCCAGCTAGCCGTAGACCCAAGCGCAGCCAACGTGCCGATATTCAGCAAACTGCGTCGTGAGAAGGCTTCAGAGAAGCGGATGTTTCGGCGTTGCGGCATTTTGCATGTTCTTACAAAGGGGCCTAACTGACTGACCTCAAGCTCGTGATTACTTGTTACCATTAATTTCGCC
>JBBQRC010000776.1:0-2868 GCA_038215215.1 Pirellulales bacterium | reverse complement strand
GGTCTCCGAGGAAATCATCGTCTGTCACGGTCACAGTGATGGTGTATTGATCGCTGCTGGTTCCACTTGGACGATCGTCCAAGTAAGTATGAGACACATTCGAGAAGGAATACACACCGCCGGCCAAGCTTAAGTTGGAGGAATTTAGCGTGGTGTTGGTTGTCGCGTCGCCCCAACTGATTACCACAGAGTGCGAATCCAACTTGCCCGGATCGGTGAACGTTCCACTGAGTTTGACCGTGTCACCTTCGCGGATAGTTGCGTCGGCATCATCCAGCGCCAGTGTGAGATCTTGCGGAACCACATTCCTGACATTCACCAGCATGGTGGCGTAAACCGGAGTCAGTGGCTGGTCGTCGTCGGCGACACTCACTTTGATTTCGTAGGGCTCGGCGCGATTTTCTACGTAGGTATGCGTGACGTTTTCGAAAAAGTTATCGTTGAGCTCGCCTTTGGTAACCACCACCGGGCCAGCGCTTGAGCCGTCGCCCCAGTTGATCATGACGACATGAGTATCCAGGGTGCCAAGGTCGATAAACGATCCACTCAGGGTTAGCGTTTCCCCCTCGTTGATCGTCGCACTTCCCGCACCGATGGACAATGTCACATTGGTGGGCAGGAGATTGTTGACCTTGACGATACCCACCGGCGCTGTGGCAGCGCCACCATCATCATCCACCACACTAACTTGGATGGAATAAGTATCAAAAGCAGTTCCGGATGGAGAGTCATCCAGAAACTGGTGTGTGGCCGTAAAGGTGTTACCGCCTGCATGGTAACTGACTGCGACCACCGAGCTACTGGCATCACCCCATTGAATCGTCACAACATGGGTGTCGTCCGGCCCCACGTCCGTGAACGTGCCGGTGACTGTTACCGTCCCCGCTTCGTTGATTTCAGTCGAACTTAGGGTCACGGAACCCAATTGCGGTGTGGCATTTTTGACGAGCACGTTGGCGGCTGACTCATAGGTTGCGATGCCACCATCGAGATCGTTTACGCTGACGCCAACCGTATAATTGTATTCGCCAACATTGTCCGACTCGTTTCCGTCATCACGGTAGCGGTGCTGCGCCGTAAATGTACGGGGGCCTGGATTAACGGTTGCATTCGAGGTAGTTCCGTCGCCCCAGTTTACTGTCACGACATGCGCGTCCTGCGTGCCCTGATCGGAGAAACTTCCCGTGAGCGTGACCAAGCCGTTTTCAGTAACTACATTCGTATCGAGACTTGAAGTCAGTAGCAGCGGCGCAACATTAGCAACCGTCACAGCGACATTGCCTGTTGCCGTGCCACCGTTGTTGTCCCGAATGGTGGCTTGAATAGTATAAACATCATTGAACGTACGAGGATCATTTAAATATTGATGCGCTATGGTGAAAGTGCGGTCGCCCACCGGCAGTGTGAGCGTTTCTACTTTTCCATCGCCCCAACGCACTTCGACTTGATGGACATCGGTCAATCCCGAATCAATAAAGGTGCCCGACAAGTTCACGGAACCGTCTTCGTCGATCACGGCCGCATCGAGCGATAAACTGCCTCTCAAAAATCGCGGTGGATCATTGGACACGTTGACAGAAAAAGTTTTGGTTGTGGTCCCATTGTCATCGTCGGTCACCGCGACAGTTACGGTGTAGACCCCGGGTTTTGCATAGACATGGGCGCCGTCAAAAGAGGCCAGCGTGAACAGATCCGGCGCACCAACAAGATCTATCGTAGCCGCGCCTGTACTGGCCAGCGCGCCGTCACCCCAGTTGATAGTGTAGGTAAAGGACTCATAGCTGGCCCCTCCAGGTCGATTAGGATTATCAAACCCAGGGTCGCTGATCGAGCCAATATTGGTTAACTCGAGCAACTCGCCTTGCACCGCAAGCTGATTGGACGGCACAGTCAATTGAGGATTGACATTCGCAACCGTGAGCGGCTGGGTCGAATTAGCCGAGCCACCATCTTCATCTGTCACGGTCAATGTAACCTGATAGCTGCCGTTATCCGCATAGCGATGCGAAGCCACTAGCAACTTCTCGTTGGTTAACTCAATAACTGCAGGCAATCTGGCTGACGTGCCGGCATCATTCCACTTGCCCTGACTGGCAAAATTGAACATCGTATAGTCTTCGCCGTTGGCGCCGACCCAATTGTCGGGTTGCCCGGGAGCCCAGTTGGTGAACGTTACGGGTTCCCCCGATGTCCATTCGAAATTACCCTCCACCCGCGAATCATCCAGACCAATGAAGACGCCCCGGTCATAACCGTAGAAGCGATTGATCCACTGCGCGAGGAACGCATTCTCGGCGGCGTCGTTGATCGTCACCAAGTGGCCGCCCATACTCTGGGCTTGGGCTTCAGCGGCATCATAGCTGAGAACGTTGGTAATAATCGCGTAGCGGTGTCCGTTGTATTGCTCAAACTCCGACACGTTGCTCGTCGGTCCCTGCTGGTTGAGAGTCGTTGAGGAACCATCACCCCAATTTATTGTGACCACATGTCCGTCGGCACTGTTGGCGTCGTTGTAAGCCGCACGGAACTGGAACATAGCGCCTTCATTGACAGAAGCTGCACCGTTAATGCTATTGATTTGCGGCGCTGTGTTGCCACCAAGCTTGGCATTGACGACGCGGCTGAACTCCGACGTATTTCCAGCGATCGTCGCAGTCGCCGTCAAGGGCGTTCCGTCCGCTATGGCCACCGGCAGGCTGCTGCGCGGAATCGTAAACGAAAAGCGATTGGTGGTATCGTTACCTATCCGCGGCTGCGAATAGCTGCCAGTCCCTGAATCACTGTCCGCGGCGGAACCTTCAACCAGTGAAGTTAAAAAGGTCAGCGCTTCACCGAAACCCGATGGATCAGGCTGCGCGATAAACAGAT
>JBBQRC010000775.1:0-2886 GCA_038215215.1 Pirellulales bacterium | reverse complement strand
CAATTCCAAGGACAGTGCAGCGTTTGCACTGAGCATTAAGCAGATGATCTTGAGCACCGCTGAGGACATTAACAAAGCGCCTCAGCCCGCCGACACAGTTCGTGTGATCGTGCAAACGCTCTCAGAACTGGATGTGTGTCCAACAGGTGAACACTTGAAGACATACCAAGAATTGCACAAGCTTGCTTCTGAACTTCTTCAGCAGTCGGAAAATGGCAAGCCAGCGAACTTGCCGGCGAAGCTTAAGGAAATCGTCAGTCTAGCCAACACCCTGCCAGGTGAAGTCAAGATCGAAAAGGAAGTTGGCAACGACTAGCTCGAACTGCTCGCACGCACCTTAAACCAGGATAAGTGGCTCACAACCACTTCGGTCGCACTGACCCTGTCACTGGCACACCGGGAGAAATGAAAGGAAAAGAGAAATGAAAGGACAGCCTAGGCGCTTGAATGATCTCAGGCAATGACTTCGCCATTTCTACACCAGGCAACCGTCGAGATTGGCGGGGTAATGGACGCCAAGTTTCGCCTCAACCTCGCGCTGCCGCTGCGAATGGTCGAAAGAAAACACCCAAGGCCGCAGCCGCCACGGAGTTTCTGCAATCGAGCTTGAAAAAGGGGCGCTGAACCGCCAAGCCGCTCGAAGATGCCCACCAACTCTGCAAATGCTAACAAACTCGACTTCGCCTCATGACCAGATTCAATCTCTGACATGCGCCCTCCTTTCTCTGTGTGTATCGCCAGCAGTGAGAATTTCGAAGGCGTTGTATTGGCACTAACAACATCTCGTCCAACCTCATTGACCAGCCACAGCGTGGCGGCAAATTGTAGCCCCGGGTGAGCGATGCGAGCTTCGAGCGAGCACCGCGTAACCCGGGGTGCTCGAAGCACAGGCATTAGCGGTGAGCATTGATGCTGCCACTTAACTGGCCACAGTTCGAACCGCAACATCCGTTGCAGTAACCATGTTTCGAGGGCGTCGTAGTTCGCGCGATGTGTTCCAGTGCGTTCGCGCCGGGCGTTGGCCCGATCGAATCGTGCCAGCGTTCGTGTATCGGCCCTCCGGGCCTTGCGGCGCAAACTCAACTGTTACCGGGGTCTTACGACACCCGGCAGAGGTTGTGCCGAGCCTCCGGCCCTAATACCACGGGCACGATAAAAATCGGTGCGAAAAAATGGTCCGTTCGCTGTGTCCCCGGTCCGTTATGTGGGTATGGGACCCGCCGGTATAGAGTCGCTCGGTGAACGCCTTGCATCGCATGTTAGCTTTAGACTAAAAGCTCGAAGTGGAACTCCTCACGTGCGGCGTTGTTGCCTGAAGTGCGAACAATTGTTGGTACCGTTGGTACATTGGAGAGGATCATGCGATTTGGACAAGGAAGTCAGAATCGTTGCGAGGCTTGGTTCAAGGCCATTTTATTTCTTGGCGTAGCAGTCATCCTGCCGGGCGCTGTTTGCTCCATTGCGCAAGATGATTCCGATATTGGCAGCCAAAATGCGACCGATTCTCAACGCTATCAAACCATTTCAGAAACCAATTTGGCGAAATACGGATACTATAAGGTGTCGCTCTCGGCGGAGAAGGCATTGGCTAAGCTCGAGGCAGGTGGATTTAGCGTTGGCGAAGCTAGGCAGCACCTGCAGGGGCGAATGCCAGCAGCAAACGCCACAGCAGTTGTCGAAGTAGTACCTTTCGTAAACTTGGTAAATGATCAAATTTACGTTCTTGGCAGTCGCTTGTTCATCAACGCCATTAGGGAACAACTAGAGATAATCGAGCAGTTTGGCTCTACACAGTTGTTGTACACAGTGCGTATCGTCGAAGTCCCAGCCGAGAAGGCAGAGCCTTTGCGGAAAGGCTGGCGCACTTGCGGAAGCGTTGAAGAAATGGTTGAACCTCAATCAGGTGTTCAGCTTGCCACGTTCAAAAGCAGTTCAAGGTCGACGCATAAATTCTGGCAATCGGACAAATTAAGTGAGCAGCAGGTTGGGGAAATCGTTCGCATGGGGACACTGCTTTATGCGCCTGAAATCGTCGCTTACCAAGGCCAATCAGCGATCGTAAAATTTGGAACCGAAACACCATTTTTAACTTCCTATGAACCTGTCAAAGATGAAAGCAACAAAAACGCGGTAAAAATGCAACCTGTCGTAACCGTTTTTCATGATGGAGTCAGTTTGGATTTGCATGGAGTCATGGATGCCAAGAGGCAAAAAATTCGGCTGAACCTTACGTACGAGCAATCAACGGTAAAGGGCGGCGGTACATTTACCTTCGAATCCCAGCATGGACCGCTTACAGTACAGCAACCTGACGTTTCTTACAGTGCAATTCAGACATCCTGCGACACCCCGATCAACAACACATTGGCGCTATGTGGGGAGACAATCACACGGGAGGTCATCGTAGAACGGAGTGTTCCGTTGATATCCAAGATTCCCTACGCAAGCAAGCTGTTTGAGAACACCGCGATGTCGACTGAAGCGGTATCCACCATCATCTTCATTCGATGCGAAGAATTTAGCGGCGGCGACATTCCAAGGCAATGAAGGGCGTCTCCAAGTCGAAAACGAAAAGTAAACCGCAACCACTAACAGCAGATGTCCAAGACCGCAGCCAATACATCCGCTAGCCATAGAATAATCCCGCCACGCATTCCTCGCATTCTCGTTTGTGGCACTTGGCGTCAGATGGAATATTCGCGACCATTGCCGATTTATTGGAGATCGCATCCATATTGACCTGAGTTACGGCGCAGCCGATCAGGGAAACTGCGTGACGGTGGCGACCGCATTGGCACGTACTTTTCCGTCACTACCAATCAATGGCTCTGGCGCGGTAACGCGACCGAGTGGCCGACAGCCTGGACCCACGTCGGTCAAACCAAG
>JBBQRC010000774.1:0-2904 GCA_038215215.1 Pirellulales bacterium | reverse complement strand
GGGGTCCTGGACCCCGACGACGGCGGCAAGTGTCTCCCCATGCTCTGGGGCGAGACCAAAGTCAGCGCGTAATTCAAGTTGCGGTGGACGTACGCCACAGGCGAGCACCCCGCGATGAAAATCGAAGCCGACGAGTTGCTCAATTTGGTCATGCGCGAGCATTAAGACGTCGACTGAGGCAGGAATTGAATGGCAATATTGCTCCGCATATTTTGAATCCAGCAACACCGATTCTGTTGGATAGTTACTGGTTAAAAGGCGTTGGGTGAGCAGCGGACCTTCGGCGATAAAGCGCTGACTGACGTATGTCCAATTGCGTGAACGTATGTCTCGGTAGGCATCCAGGCGCGGATCATCCAGATCGTCGATCACGGTGACGGTCAAACCAGCACCTATGTTACTTGTGGCCTGGGTTACTCGAGGCTGGGGGCGCAAATGGCGTATCGCGGTAGCCTACAATATTGGCATCTTGATGTCTATTTCGCACGCAGCAATTGGCAATCTATCCCAAATACCGACTGCTGACTCGCTTAGTCCATAGGCATGCGCCAGCCAACTGCACGCTACTAGCGAGTTGTGGTGGCGTTCGAGAAACCAGTTGAGATGCTGTTGATCGCCGTCAGATTATTGCGGATCTTGCTGATCGAGGTTTCCAAATTGTAGAACTGGTTCAGCAGTTGGGTGCGCTGTTTTTCCAGCCTCAAATTCATGTTTGCGATCCGCAAATTATTTTGGTCGATCTTGGCTTGCAGCGACTGGTTGCGGTTAAGTAAAGCCCCACCTTTTATCCCCGCCAAGCTGTCGGAGATCGCTTTCGCGCGGGCTGAAAAACCGGTATCTGCTTTAGTGAAAAACTCCTGCACCTCATCGGCATTATTTTCCAGCGCGGCGCTCAACTTTGACTCATCAAACTGCAAGCGTCCTTGATCGTTGAGGCTGACCCCAAGTTGCGTGATGGACTTGATTGAGCCAGCACCGGAAAGCTGCCCACTAAACAACTTGCCGTACGCGAGATCGATACGCAAGGCGGAACTCGAACCAAATAAAATCCCAGCCGTCTTGGTTGTTTCGTCGTACGTAGCATCCGTTTTGAGCTTGTCGCGCACCTTGTTGTACTGATCAACAACAGTACGAAGCTGCTTGGCGATACCATCTGAATTTTTGTTTACCGCTATGGTAACGGGAGTGGTCGAAGTCGCCAGGACTTCGAGCTTGACACCATCGACGATGTTTTCAAACTGATTCGTAGCGGAACTGACCAACACGCCACCACTGCTTTCGGTAGCGCCGTAGGCCAGCAGCGCGTCCTTGGCAGTCACCGTTTCCGAAAAGCCCAGATTCAAGTCGGAATCGATGGTGACACGTCCCGCAGCTCCCGTTTGCGAACCATTGAGTACCAGTCGGACTCCTGAGCCAAAGTTAATGAGATTGGCGCTGACGGTGCCGTCCAGCGCATTGATCTTTTCCGCCACAGCAGCCACGTTGGTGGTCGCGGTCGTCTCGATACGCAGCGTTCGCGAACCATCAATTCCGCTGACCGTAGCGTCGTTCACGGTGAGGTTGGCGGCGGTTCCGGCAATTCCCAGTTTTTTGGCCGATTGCGAACTGCCCGTATCTGCAACCTGCAACTGGGCTGACCCACCGGCCTTGTCAACCAATAAAATGCCGTCTCCTGTTTCATTGATGCTAGCCTCTACGTTGACGCCCAGATTATTGATTGCCTTGATCACGTCCCCCACGGTTTTGGGCGCCAACTGATTTAGATTCAGGGTCGATTGTTTGCCGGCGGAATCGACGAAGCGGACCGAACCGAGGCTGAGTCCTTGCCCCTTATTCCAGTCTTTGAGTAACGTGTTCTCAGAAATCCATTGCTTGTTTAGAGAACCACTGTCGAGGGAATCCGCTGTTACCGATTTAGCAATCTGCAGTTTCGTGGCCGTATCCGTTGAATCGGCAAAGTTCGCGACTGTCAGGGCTGTCGTGGTTGAACCAGTAGTGTCCACGATTTCGATGCCCGTTCGTGAACGATTCAATTGTGCGCGAACACCGTTGCCGGCTTGGTTAATCGTGTCAATGACATTCCCCAGCGTCTTGGCGGCTGACAGGTCCACCGTCGCCGAGACATTGGCACGGTCTGTGATCGTGAGCTTTCCGAGCGTGCCCAGTCCTTGCCCGCCATTAAGACTGGAGAGTAGCACATCGTTAAGTCCAGATAACAATTGGTCACTGGTGATGGTTGAACCGGAGACGGTCTGATTGATTCCGAGTGTTTTGGCCAAGGTGCCATTGGGATTAGAAATGGCAAAGCTATTACTGCCGGTGGTCAAATCTTCAAACTCCAGCGACTTGCCGTCGCTGGCTATGCGTGCTTGGAGTTTGCCTTCACCTGCGGTATTGATGGCGGAGAGTAAATCACCCAAGCTGGCCGAATTCGTACCAAGAGCGATGGAAACGTTGAGGGTCTCGCCGCTGCGCAAACTGACTTGGAGGGCTGGACCGCTGGTCGGCAGGACCAGTCCGCGGTTATCGAGCAGGCTATTCAACGACGTGCGCTTCGCCAATGACTGGATGCTTGTGCCCGTGGCCGAAGTGGCCGTGGTCGAAATCGCCGAGAGTCCCAAGTCAGCGGCAGTGGTACCACCGGACACATCACTCACACTGAGCGCAGCCGAACCTGACGAGGTGTCGGTTAGCTTCAACCGATCGCCTACTACGCTGGCAACCACCTGTAAACCATCGATCTTGTTAATACTGTCGACCACGTCACTAATCGTTTGGGCAAATCGCAGATCGACAGTTTGGCTGGCTCCGCTACGATCGCTTATGCGAATGGAGCCGCGGGCCACTCCGGCACCACCATTGAGCGAATCTAGACTCACCGATTGATCCAAAAAGCCGCCTTGA
>JBBQRC010000773.1:0-2919 GCA_038215215.1 Pirellulales bacterium | reverse complement strand
AGTGATTCCTCAGCTCTTCGGCTAGTGTGGCTCAGCACTACGGCCGGTGTTGCTCAGCTCTTGTAAACTCGGCGCATCCACCATGCGCCGACGGCCAACATCACTAAGTTCCCTAGCCAGACGCTGAACGAGGGCCACGTACCATCTTTGGCGCGGTCGAGCCCGTACACAAAGAACGGATAATATAGCAGGAGGATTGGTAAGAAGCACAATCCAAAACTCGTCCAGTAATCTGCACTACGGAACCAAATTGCCAGCGGTGCTCCGACCCACACGAAGAAAAAGCACGCAAATCCGCTGGCCCAACGGCGCGAGGGCTCGACGCGCAACCGGTTCAATCGATCGCGGCCGAGGTACAGACCGTCCATCTCTTCGTGGATGATCTGGTTATCCAGCCAGTCGTACCGTCCGCTCAACAATCCAAAAGCTGTTCGAGCACCGATGATTTCTTCTGTCTTGCTAAGCTTATCGCGCTGATCACGCACTTCACTACTAATCAGGCGCATCGGAAACTCGGAGGGATGACCAGTCGTTTTTCCTTTGCGGGCGGCTTGTGCTAGTGGGATCTCATGCTTGATCTCACCCGGCAAAGTAATATGCGAGCCACCTCTGTCAAACAGGCTATCGACCAGCGTCAGACATAACATTTCATTTGTTGGATCGAGACCAATACGTCCCGTGCGAGCGGTGATGGTCATCGGTTCACCACCATTTTGTGGCCGCATGGAAATCGTTGGCGAAATCAATTCGCGACCATCTGCTCCGACGCCGTGCACGTGAATCGAAAAACCGGCTGAGTTGCTGTACGAACCTTGCTTGGTAAGGTAGCCATAGACAATTTCTTCGAGCGACAGCAGCACCACACGATTGATTCCCGGGGTGCCCCACGAAAACGCTATGTCGTTGAGCCAGACCGCCAGCAGGCTGATGACAAAGGCCAGCACTAAGGTGGGGGTCACAATTTTAAGTGGATTAATGCCCGCCGACTTGATCGCGATCACTTCGTTGTCAGCACTGATCCGACCGTAGATGCTGCAGACCGCAAAGAGGAGTGTTGGCGGTAAACCGAACTGCAAGCCAATGGGTAGCAGGTACGGGAGCAACTCGACGATGGCCATCGGGCCAAGCCCCTCGAGCGCCAATTGCTGAGCCAGACCGCCCAGCATGATGATGGTGGTAAAAGCTATCAAAGATATCGAAAAGAGCTTTCCGATTTCCCAGAGAATATATCGATTGAACCGTTTGAACATTGCTTCTCAGTTCCATGCAGTGACATGGGTACTCGACAACTGCCGCCTTCCCGCCCCGCGCCACGTTTAGCAGAGCTGGCGCCCCGCGTTGCGGGTATTGGTGTAGCAACATTTGACCGTTGCGAGAATGTCGATCTGCGTCCGCCGGTCTAGCTGAAGCTAAAAATGCCATAGATTTTTGCTTGCACTAGGTGCGATTCTTCGCGTGCCAACCCGCAGCCCATTGTCGCCGCCGCAAGATTTCTCTCGCAATAGCGTCGGCAGGTGCAATTTGGGTTAAAATTGGAGGGCTTAAGCCACGCGGCGGTCCCTATGCAAGTGGCCTCGGACTAATCGTTTTCCCCGGCGACCTGACTGGCAACGTGAACATTGCTGTCCGGCGGAAAGTTGAATCCACGCGTGGTGCAAGTTTTCTCGAATAAGAATTCTCAATGACTTGATCGCGAGTTGTTTCGATGAACGAAACTCTGATGATTGCAGCACGTAGCGTTAACATCCGACTCGCGGTTGGTCTACTGGCCGTGCTGGTCGGCCTCAATTCACCTCAGTCAAGCGCGCAGACCAACAGTCCGGATATCGCCGAACCAAAAGTTGCTGGTATCACGTCGCTCCAGGGAGACGTCGTGCCGCGCGAAGTTCGCGAGATGACCGATCGCGGACTCCAATTTTTGCTTTCCAACCAGACTGACTCGGGGGCTTGGAGCGGGGGAGAACAGGGGCCGGGAACTACCGGTCTGGGGCTGTTAGCATTTTTGGCCTCTGGCGAAGATCCGAACTTCGGACCGTTCAGCTCCGCGATCCGCAAAGCTCTGCGGAACATCATACGGTCTCAAGATAAAGCGACGGGCTACATGGGTAATAGCATGTACCATCATGGCTTTGCGACCTTGGCACTCGCCGAGGCGTACGGTGCCGTGGACGAAACCGACTTGTGGTCCGAGGGAGCCAGCGCGGGGCAACAGCGCGGTAGCAGTATCGGTGAAGCTTTGGAGTTGGGGGTGCGTTGCGCCATCACCTCACAGGCAAAGAATCCGTTTAGTGCTTGGCGTTATTCCCCGAGCGCGCGCGACGCCGACACTTCCGTAAGTGGTGCCGTGTTGATGGGATTGTTGGCGGCCCGCAACGCCGGTATTGAAGTGCCCGACAAGGCGATCGACAAAGCCATTCAGTACTTTAGCTCGATGACCGGCACAAATGGAATTGTGGGCTATTCCGGTGGGCTCAGTGGCTTTGGCGAATCGATTGCGAGATCATCGATTACGTGCTTGGTATTTAGCATCGCCAAACGGAAAGATTTGAAACAATATGTCTCCGTGGAGAAGTACGTGGTTGCAAACTTGACGGAAAATTCCAGCTACCCCGAGTACTCGCGATACTATCAAGCACAGGCGCTCTTTCAAGCTGACCTAAACGCCTGGGAAAAATGGAATCGCTCACTGATTCGGCAACTCAAGGCTTTGCAAAATGAGGATGGCAGCTTCAACGGTCAACTGGGGCGGCCCAACAGCACCTCAATGGCGTTGCTGGCTTTGGCACTGAATTTCAAATTTCTACCGATTTACGAGCGATAAGCATGCCACAGTGTATGGAACAAAAGTCGTCATCGAATGGCATCGATCGCTTGGTTCGATTTAGTGCCACTGGCGAGTATGCCAAGTTATTTTTTTCG
>JBBQRC010000772.1:0-2933 GCA_038215215.1 Pirellulales bacterium | reverse complement strand
GCTGAATCGACAAAACCGCTTTACTTCCTCTTCTGTTGCAGTTCCCCCTGCCGGCGACCTCGAACGACTCGTCCTGCTGCGAGTTTTATGCATCTCCGTGGAACCATGCCGCCCGCTTCTTAGTAAGCTGGAAGCCAGTTTCCAACGTTCCACTTCTCGAATCGGTTGCCAAACATCGCATACCCTTGGAGTTGTTCTGCAGGTTGGCTTGTGTCATATTGAACATCCGCCACGGCTCTCAGTAGCGCTGCACCCATCCGCCCCCCAAGTACGACTAGACGTTAGACTCTCAAAGGACGGCGATAATGCTTTTGTCCCAATCTCCCTCCATGGATCCGA
Source organism: Pirellulales bacterium (assembly GCA_038215215.1). Classification (GTDB taxonomy): domain Bacteria; phylum Planctomycetota; class Planctomycetia; order Pirellulales; family Pirellulaceae; genus Aureliella. The sequence continues at coordinate 2,594 of JBBQRC010000772.1, read as the reverse complement.
AATTTGACCTTCGCAGCCGATCTCGCTGGTCTCGGAAAACATCGCCAGTACCCCTGGGGCTAAAAAATTCGGCTAGCATTTCGTGGCTAGTTTCATCTTTGGCGCTTTTACTGTCGGTTTTGTCGTTTTCGTCAAGTGTTCATGGAACTGACTCAACAGGGGAAGCTATTGATGAGTTGGTGATCAACTTGGACTTTGAGTCACCCTTGGCAAGTGAAAGTTTGATGGGGACGGCCGGTATTGAAGCGATCGGGCCAAATGCGGAATTGTTTGTGGGCATGCCAACTTTCAATCAGGCGCTCAGATTCAATGAGGCTGGCGGCTATTTACGCATTCCCGATAACCAAGACACTGGGCCGCTCGACTTCACCAATGGCGACTCTTTGACGATCGAATCTTGGGTGCGCGTTGATCGTCTTGGTAACAATGCCAACGTCTATATCCTTGGAAAAGGACGCACCTACGAGCAGTCGGTCCAAGAGAATCAAAATTACGCGCTGCGGCTCCGCTCCGTCGGCTCCGAAGCCAAAGTTAGTTTCCTGTTTGCCACGCAATCGCCCGCGGAATTGAAGTCTACCTATCACCGTTGGACAAGTTCCAAGGGGTTCGCGGCAGATGGCCTTTGGCATCATGTTGCCATCAGCTATCAGTTTGGCGACTCGGCGAGCATCAAAGGCTATGTCGATGGCGAATTCAGCAAAGGTACCTGGGACATGGCTGGCGCAACGCAGGTCCCGCCAATCCAGGATAATGATTCGGTTTGGATTGGTTCATCGCGCGGCGGCGATCCCGGAAATAGCTTGGTCGGGGCTGTGGACGATGTGCGCGTCTATCGTCGGATAGTCGATGCGAAGGAGTTCAAAACGCGGCGGCAAATTATCTCTAAGCCACCCACTTGGCTCGAACCGGCCAGCCCAGATCGCGTCATGATCACGCTACATCCGGGCGCCGGCAGCCCCACCGCGTTTCCTTCCAAGGCACCCGCCGAACAGTATCGATTCTCGGCGCCACTCCTCGCCCTTCATCGACTTCCACTACACTTCAGCTCTGGAGGGGTGCGCCAAGCTTGGGCGGGGCCAGTGCTGTTACGCGCTTACACGCGCGTGGAACTGCCTCGTGGCGAAATTGAATTGTTGCTCCGCGCCCCCGGTCTGACTCGGTTGTGGTTGAACGGTACCGCCGTCGCCAGCACCCCGGCACGCACCTTATTCCGCGATGCACACCAGCCATTTGTAGTTTGGAATTCAGACCTTCCTTGGTTGCGCGCACCGCGCAGCGGCGACAACGAAATTCGGCAAGTCGTAAATATCGAGTCGCAACAGTCCGAGTTGATCCTGGAGACTTTAGTGGGATCCGCCAGCAGTCGCTGTGAACTGGGCGAAACCTTGGTTGCTTATCGCAGCGGCGATCAGATGTTCTCCGTGATCGGCCCATCCGCGGAACAAATTCAACTGGTGGACGAAGAATTCGAACGGTATCGAAATAGCCTGGAATCAGAATTGAGTGAGCTCGATCGTCAACAATTGACACGCACCAGTGCTGCAGAAGATCCATTCTGGGAAATGCGGCATCGGCTATCGAAAGATTTCCAGTCGACGCTGGACGAAATTGTGGTGCCCACAGCTAACCCCGATCTACCAGAACACAATTTGATTGATCGTTTTATCAATGGCAGTATCGTTAACGGTGACTTATCCGAAGCAATGCTTGAAAAAGTCTACCGCAATACCTCGGACGCCGAGTTTCTACGGCGTGTCAGTCTGGATTGTATTGGCATTCCTCCAACTGCCGACCAAGTCATTGCCTTTGAGCAGGAGACTGCAGCGGACAAACGCGCAAGTGTGATCGCCGAGTTGCTTAAGGATGATCGCTGGGCGGATCACTGGACCAGTTACTGGCAGGATGTTTTAGCGGAAAATCCAAACATTCTTAAACCGAGCTTGAACAACAGCGGACCGTTTCGCTGGTGGATTCATGACGCCTTGTTGATCAATAAGCCCATCGACCGATTTGTCACGGAATTGGTCCGCATGGAAGGCGATCTCTACTCCGGTGCAGCCGCAGGTTTCGGTATGGCGGCGGAAAATGATGTGCCGATGGCTGAGAAGGCTCATATTTTGGCTAGTGCATTTCTGGCGGTGGATATGAAGTGCGCGCGGTGCCACGACGCCCCGTATCATCCATGGAAACAAGGTGATTTGTTTAGCCTGGCGGCGATGTTGACCGGCACAGCGATCGAAGTACCCGCTTCCAGCAGCGTGCCCAAAGAATTCTTCGAGCGCAAGGGACGCGAGTCGCCGATTTCGATTACTCTTCACCCAGGCGATAAACTCGAGCCCGCTTGGCCATTTGCTAATTTCGGCGATAGTGACCCGGATCCGCAACTACTCGGTCGGTCGGACTCGACACGCGAGCGCTTGGCAGTCAGGCTCACGCGGGCTGAAAACCGCCGTTTTGCGCAAGTCATCGCTAATCGCGTGTGGACCCGACTGTTGGGCTGGGGACTGGTGAATTCAGTCGACGATTGGGACGACCAGGCTCCCACACACCCAGAGCTCTTAGAGCACCTTGCCCGAGAACTGGTGGCAGCGGAT
>JBBQRC010000771.1:0-2936 GCA_038215215.1 Pirellulales bacterium | reverse complement strand
GTCTATGGACTTTTCTTCGCCGGGTTTGAGCGTCAAGTCCGTGCTGCTTACATTAACTCTGCGAATATCACTGGGTGCCGTGACTGCCAGCACGTGTGATTCTACAGGCCAATGTCCTCGTCCGCCGCCGGGCTGGTAGATCTCCTGGTACACCACCGCGTTGGCAGTCGATGGTGCGGTTTGTCCCTCGCCTATCGGAACGGTTGCGCTACCGCTGATGACAATCTCAGCTACAGTTGGCGGCACATCGGCGGCGGCTTCGAAAATGATGCATCCATCGATTCCTTTGCCAGCCAAAATGCGACCGCAGTGGGCTGTCACTCCGGCTGGCAAGCCATTTACTGCCAACTGGATTTCGCCCTCAAAGCCGTTCTTTCTTTCAGCTCGGACGAACAGAACACCCGTTGTACCCAGCGCGATCTGCGTTTTATCCGTGTCGGCAAATAACATGAAATAGGGTTCACTACGTGTTGCTTGTAAGAAATAGACGAATGCATCGCCACCACGGAGCTGCAAATCACGCAGCTCAATGAGATACTTGCCGTCCGCCGGTACGCTCCAATTCTCGATCCAAGAATCGGAGTAGTTTCGCTTGCCGATGCGCACGTCGTCGTTTAACTGCAGTTGCGTTCCCTTGGTATCGAGAATTCGCAGATGCGCATCAAGCGCCGAGCCGAGACGGCGGGCAACAACTTCAAAGGAATAGCGTTCTCCCTTCTTGGCCTCAAACGCAAAGCAATCTACGTCGCCGGCTTTATCAATTCGTCCGTTCACACCACCTGGGACAGTGATTGCCTGTGCGACATCAGGGGTGTCATTCTCATCAGGAGATTCGGACACAATCTGCTGGTTCGAGCATACCAGCAGCACGGGACTCACAGTCGATGGACCGGCCCTCACTAGATGGGACTGTATACCAAGGCATGCTCCCTTTTCCAAAGTAACATCTGCGTACGTAGGGGCAGACATGCCGTAGCCCAACAACTCCAGCGAAATGGCTTGTGTAACCCCATCCGCCTCCGGAAGTGGCACTGCCAACGGAAAAGTAGTGACGACCAATGGTCGATCATTGATCTCAATACTGTATTGCCAGAAAGTATTACCCTGAAATCGAACATCGCGTATGTCCATCACGTAGTCACCAGCGCGGTCAAATCGATGGCAAATCAGCGGATCGCCGCGTAACTCGTTATCCGAAGATACAGCCACATTGCCGTTCGCGTCATAGATGGTCAGAATAGGATCGGCATGTTGCTGGAGATCGTGCACTCGATCTTGCAGACGCATGCACATGACGTGGCAGCATAGCGTTGTGCCGGCGTTGACATGGAACTGGAAAAAATCGACATCCTCTGCTTTTTCAATGCAGCCACAAACGGTGATGGGCGTTGTTACCTGTTGAGCCTTGTCCGCCTTGTCGTTGTCTTTTTGCTCGAAGACGACAGGATCAGCCACCAGCACGATTTGGCCAACCGTGCTTACGCCGCGTGGTGTTGCAACACGCAGGTCACGAACACCGGGAATCGCGTCAGGCTCAACCTGCAAACGGATCTTGAGAGATTCGCCCGAGCTTGGCTTGGCTTTCGGATCAGCTGATATTTCCTCTTGAGGCGGGATCACTTCGCCGCGAACTCCCGCTCCCGAGACCAGGATCTTGTAGGCGCCTTCCAGGCTGTAACGCGACTTGATGGTGTGCTCTGACGTTGACCCGATTTGACTGGCAACCGGTTCGATACTCATGAGCATCGGATAGGCAGTTTGTCCAACACTGACTCGACAGCAGCCTAAGCAGAGAATACAAGTTATCCAAAACGCTCTTTGCGTCATCGACATTGGCCTTAACGGACGAAGAGAAACTGTTTTGTATTGATGAGCGCCCATAACAGATCCTGGTAGCACTCCGGCGCATTGCTAGATTCTGCGAGTATTTCCCGGCTTGCCTCAAGCTCGGCTGAAGAGGGCGGTCGACAAAGCGCCGCCAAATAGATCTCGCTCACGATCTCGTCATGGTTTTTCTTGGCCGCCAACAGCAGGGCGATACGACCTTGCTGCGAAGCGATCTTGCCTGCCAAAGTATCGCCATTAAGCGTGTGGAGTGCCTGGGCAAGATTGGCATCCGGGGAACGTTCACATTCGCACACGCTTACGCGCCGCGGTTTGGCGAAGACCGTTAGAAAATAGTCTGGATACTCCGCGTCCGGTAATTCGATCGCTCGGGTTCCGAGCGGAAGGTTTTTGAATTTGGTTTGCGCACCAGTGGCCTGATCAATCGCATCGAGCAAAGGTTCTGCTGCTAACCGCTTGACAATAAAGTGACTATAAAACTTTTCATCCGTCGAGTTCGCAGCGTTCGGCTGGGAGCTGAGCGAATATAGGCGTGAAGTCATGATCGTACGAATCAGATGTTTCAGGTCAAAACCATGGTCAACAAAGTCCTTGGTGATAGCCTCGAGCATTGCGCTGTTACTCGGAGGGTTCGTACTACGCATGTCGTCGACAGGTTCCACCAGACCGGAGCCTAATAAGTATCCCAGATATCGATTGACGATGGACCTGGCGAAAAACTCATTGTCTGGACTGGTTAGCCAGAGCGCTAACGGAATCCGTCGGTCGAGCGGATTTTCCAGCGATTCGCCACCGAGAGTTTTCGGGGCCAGCGTCTTGCGAGTGCGCGGATGAGAAACTTCGCCGGTCGGTTTGACCATGACGTCGGTCTCGCGACCAAACAGCCCAATTTCTTCGCTATTCTTTGAGGCCACGCGGGCGAAGAAGGCCGACATGCTGTAGTAGTCGCTTTGGCTGATGCTTTCGAATGGATGCTGATGGCACTTGGCACACTCCAAGCGAACACCCATGAATAGCTGAGCCGTCGCTTCGGTCAACGCAGCAGAATCTGCGTGTACGCGAAAATAGTTGGCCGGTCCATTCGAATAGAT
>JBBQRC010000770.1:0-2941 GCA_038215215.1 Pirellulales bacterium | reverse complement strand
GGCTCGCAGGCGCTTACCCGGGGCTAACGTCTGCCGCCACGCTGTGGCTTGTCAATCGAGTTGGACGAAATGTGGGTAATGCAAGCCTAATTTTTAAAGATTCTGGCGGCTGTCGAAAGACAATGCTGGTGGGCGGCGACTCAGGAAGGCGCGGAGGACTTTTCGGCTCTGGCACGATACCATTCGTAAGCGATCGGCATGACCGAGATAAAAATGATCGCCAAGATGACTATCGAAAAGTTATCTTGCACCACTTTAAAATTGCTGAACAAGTAGCCACCTAATAGAAACAGGGAAACCCAGGCGACACCCCCGGTAGCATTGTAAATCCAGAAGCGGCGGTAGTTCATTTGGCCGATACCGGCGACAAATGGTGCAAAGGTTCGCAAGATCGGTAGAAAGCGAGCTAACACGATCGCTTTACCACCATGTTTGACATAAAAGGCTTGGGCGCGAAGCAGATGCGATTTGTTGAGTAACCAGCCGGTATCCTTGTAAAAGATGCGTGGTCCAATCAGTTTCCCGATGGCGTAGTTGGCCGCATCACCGGCGACTGCGGCAACGGTCAAAAGCGGCAGGAGCAGCCAGACGTTGACGTGTTCAGGCTGCGTTCGCGCTAGTGAACCTAGCGCAAACAACAACGAATCACCCGGCAGAAACGGCGTGACGACTAAGCCCGTCTCGCAGAAGACAATGCCGAACATCAAGGCGTAAAACCACTGGCCCATCCAGCCGATGACTTCTCCCAAATGGTGATCGAGATGCAGTACCCAATCGATGATTAGCTTGAACAGTTCCATGAATCCTGACTTTGGAAAGGCGTTGATGGCGGCCAGCGGAAGGTCGATCGCGATCTTCCACCCAGGGTGGCACCTGGATGCACGAAGCAAAAGCGGGCGCACAGCCGCTCGCCCGACGATCCGAGCTGGAGCGGGCACTCAACACTATAGCTTACGGTTTCGCCACTGCATGGAGCGGGTTAGATTAGGCGGATTGTAGCGGTATTGAGTTATCAGAGCCCGTGGCGGCCCGGACTAGGTCAGAATATCGTCGACCACTCGGCCGTAAACATCCGTCAAGCGGAAGTCGCGGCCGGCGTAACGATAGGTCAGTCGGGTGTGATCGAGGCCCAAGAGGTGCAAGATAGTGGCGTGCAGATCGTGCACGTGAACGCGATTGACTTGTGCGTAGTAACCAAATTCATCGGTCTCGCCATAAGCCAAGCCGGTGTGCAAACCACCTCCAGCCAGCCACACGGTAAAGCCCTGAGGATTGTGGTCGCGACCGTCACTTCCCTGCACAGTGGGTGTGCGACCAAATTCGCCCCCCCAGACGACCAGTGTATCGTCGAGCATGCCACGCTGCCGGAGATCGGTTAGCAGCCCCGCCACCGGTTGATCCGTGGCCAGCGCGTTGGCGGTATGACCGGCTCGTAGACCACCGTGTTGATCCCAGACATTGCCGGTTGAGAGTTCCACGAAGCGGACTCCGGCCTCTAGCAAGCGACGGCCGAGAAGACATTGACGCCCGAAATTATCGGTCTGTTTTTGGCCGATGCCGTAGAGTTCGCGCGTGGCCTGGGTTTCTGACTCAATATCCAACACCTCAGGTGCAGCGATTTGCATTCGCTTGGCAAGCTCGTAGGTTTCGATCATACCCGCTACTTGTCCGTCATGGCCGATGCGCGCAAGGTGCTCGCGATTGAGTGACTGAATGAGAGCCAATCGCCGATCAGCGCGGTTTGAATCAGTATCGAGCGACATGAGATGCTCAATCGTGGCATCCCCTAACTTTCCTTGGCGGCCGATCGTTGAGCCTTGATGCTCCGCAGGTAAAAACGCGGAACCGTAATTGCGTGGCCCGCCATGCCCGCTGGAAGGGGCAATGGCCACAAAGGCGGGCAAGTTAGGATTCTCAGCACCCAGGCCATAAGACACCCACGCGCCCAGCGAAGGTCGCACCAGATTGTCGCTGCCCGTATGTATCATCGACACAGCTTGACCGTGCGACTGGCCGCGACTGTGCATGGAGCGAATGATGCAAAGCTCATCCACTTTTTTGGCAACCTGGGGAAACAGTTCGGAGACCCACAGACCCGATTCCCCGTGACGCGCAAATTTCCAAGGAGATTTTAGCAATACCGGCTTGGCATCGATGTTTGGGGGTGCCTCAAAAGGCAGCGCTTTGCCATCAGCCACTTGCAATTGGGGTTTATAGTCAAACGTGTCAACTTGACTGGGACCACCATGCATGAACAAGAAGATCACGCGGCGGACTCGGGCTGGATGGTGCACTCCCAGCGGTTGAATTGATGCGGCGGCTTCGGCTGTGTGGCCAGTTAAACCAGCCAGTGCGGGAACGCTGGCCATAGAACCGAGAAATGTTCGGCGCGTGAGTGATGACATTACAAACTTCTTTCAATCGGTAATTCGAAACGCCGAGGAGGCCAGGACAGCATGGACGAGGTCTGTCCACTGCTCCGCCGCCAGTTTCGAATCTGCCACCGGGGTTAATTCACTGAGGAATTGTTGCGCAACGGCTTGCTCCGCGATCGTCGGCAGGCGTCCCAAAGCGCGGACGTACAGCAGTCTGATACGTTCATCTTTAGAGCTAGCTTGGGCCATCAGCAGCGCGGCCAATTGTTCTGCTTGCGAGTGGATAAATGGACTATTAAGCATCCACAAGGCCTGTGCCGGAACCGTCGTTTCGGAGCGTTCCCCGCCACCTATATCCGGGTCTGCAAAGTCAAAGACGCGCATGAGGGCGGGCAACTCATTGCGAATGATTGGTAAATAGATTGTCCGCTGCGAGGTTGACTTTTGGGCGTAGCCGTTGTCATTGGGGTTATTCTGCGTGACTAAGGTCCCTAGGTCTGCAACTGGAGATTCGGCTTTGGCTACGTCGACCGATTCGGTAGCGGCTAATAAAGTGTCACGAATTG
>JBBQRC010000769.1:0-2945 GCA_038215215.1 Pirellulales bacterium | reverse complement strand
ATTGTCGGAAGGCACCACATAGTTACCTGCTGCCTGAATCAGCATTTCGACAGGCACCAAAAGGGAATCATCGTCAGGCTGAGGTCTAGTCATCGCTGCACCTCCCGCTCGAACGAACGAAGGTGTCCCGCCAATTTGTCCAGCGCGTAACGATAACGGCTCGCGACGGTTGCCAACGGCAAATCGAGGATCTTGGAGATTTGCGCAAAGGTTAGCTCTTCCCAAATCTTCAGCACCACCACTTCACTTTGCTCAGTCGGCAATGAGCGTATCGCGATCCAAACGGCTCGGTGCGTCTCTTCTTGCTCAAGGTGATCGACGGTGCGACGCGTCAACAAGTCAGTCAAGCTTGAAACCAGCGGCCAACGACGTTTACGGCGGAGTATCACCAAAGATTCGTTCCGCACCATCTGCAACAAGTACGACCAAGGGCAATCCGCGCGGCGAATCAGCCGAATGCTCCCGACAACTTTCACGAGCGTTGCCTGCACCGCATCCTCCGCGTCATGCTGATTTCGCGTGATCGTCACCGAAAAACGCAGTAACCTTTGCGCCGTCAAGTCGAAAAGACCCGAAAGCCCGGCAGCACCGCTCTCTGCAATTATTTCAATGCAGTCGCGGATTTGATCGGCAAAGATGGGCGGAGTTTTCATAGATAACCTTAGGATGCGCGATGCGTCGCGATTTGTCTAAGGTTTTTTCCAGAAACTGAAGAGATATTTTTCCCAGCACTCTATAAAGCAACTCAGCGACTACCGCTGTGGTCGTGCGGCGAGATACTCTCGTACCGTAGCGGCGAGACTCGCACCGACCGCCTGGTATCCTGTTGCTGTGCTGTTCGGCGAGTTCCAAATCGTCTCCAAGCACAAACTCACGGTGTGCGAGTTTCCATGCATGCTGACCCAATTGGCGCTGATCTGTCGCCAGAGCGGGTGATAACTCGCGCCGGTCACCTTAGGTTTGCTACTCATAGGGATCATGGGTTTGATCTGACTAATATTTGCATAGGCCAAATCAATGAACCGGTCGCGAAGTCCAATCATCGGTTCGCCGATGAGTTCTCGCGGAAGGATGTAGAAGAAAGTGGGATCGCCCGGAGCGGGATTGTGCAGGTCGAGAAAAACATCCATGCGGTCCTCAGCAATCAAGTCCGCGACTTTTCGCTGTGCCGCCATGGTCTCGTTCCAATGAGGTTCCGGTGACCAGTCGCGATTGTGGTCATGCGGAAGTGCGTCCTTGCCTCCGTTGCCGGTCGCGGTGTTGTCCACATCCATGATGGGGATGACAAATATTTCGGCATGCTGCCGGAGCCAAGCTGCATTCGGTTCGTCGCCGATGATCCATTCGGCGAATCCTTGTGCCACCCAGCTTGAACCGCTCTCCCAGGCATGTTGGCGAGCTTGGACCCAAACACCGAAGCGATCTTTCGACTCCCGCTGGCCCTCTCGCACATGCAGCATTGGTACCGCGCGACCCTCGCGCGAACGACAGAGTTCCGTGGCAGTTGCGTGCGTTGAACGGTTGCCAATTTCTCGCACAAAGTTTTCGGCGGTCTGTGGTGTGTAGGGCGGCCCCCAGGCGACATACACTGACGACGAATTTGGTTTGAGCTTGTAGATCATCCACTCACCCTGATGCTGCCCCTGGGGCGTGTGTTGCCAAGACTCGCCGTCAATCGAATAGGTTGCTTGAGCCGGCATCGCCCAAGTCGCTGTCAATGGTTTTTGATTTTCGAGCGAGGCGTTCGATCCTCGCAATCGCAATGTGATCTCTTCATCGAGTCTGAGCCCGTCAATACGAAAGTACCACCAACAGGGCCAACCGCGTGCAGGATCCCCTCCCGGCATGAAACTAACACTCCGATCTTGCTGATCAATTTCGACGTCACGAACGGAAGCGCCTTCGAAATCGGCGACAATTTCCAGTGGTTCATCGGCCCCGCACCACGGAGTTGCATACGGAAGGCAAACGATTCCCAGTAAGGCAACTAGCACTCGATAATTCATGGGAAGCCTCGGTTTGAGTGTCAGATCCGCCGGAACACAACTCGTAGTGTAGTCAAACTTTGTTCGTTCTTTAGCCCGTTGCATCCATCGAACGACACAGCTCAGCAGCGGCTGGTTTAGGTTCGGAGGTGAAGACGAAATGGCGAAGGACCATCAACGGACCTCGATCTCGACCGGGGCAACGAAGTTGATTATTCATGTCCGCGGCCAGTAAGCGTATTCCAAAGACTGCCAGTAGCCCTCGAACGGCGTGGCCGTCACAGTCACTTGAGCAGGTCTGCCACTTGAGCAGGTCTGCGTAGGACAGGTTCAGTTCCACTTCAACCTCACCGTCAATTGTTAGATTCCGAAAAAGGAAAGAAGGAAAGGACAGGCAATGCGATTGTTCGACTCCTTGTATCGCCCGCTATTCAACAAAACTATCCTTCCGGTTAGGCAAGCCAACCGGGGAGGCGGTGTTTGGGGGCCGATGATGCTAATTTCAAATCTTGTGCTCCTGCTGGACGAGCCAGCAGGGGGCAAAGTACGGGTTCGCCCCCGTGGCCTTGTGCCACTGGAGCGAAAGACTTGAAATTAGAGAACCTACCAACACAAAACCGCTCCCCGTGCCGGCTTGTCCGGCAGGAAGCATAGTTTTAACCGCCGCCACGCAGAGCTCGTACATCGTATTCGCTAAACGTACCGACGTAAAAACCGCGCTGCCATACGGCGTTCTGCCCCATTGCGAAGGCCGTGTTGTTCATGAAAGCCAGCGCGATCTCCGCAGGACTTTCGGCAATATTGCCTCGCAGCGCCACGTGAAGATGGTCGGGCATCCAGGCGCGAGCGGCCAGTTGATAGTGGTGCTTCGCAGCAGTTCCAACAATGGCTCGATCAAGCTTCGCGAAATCGGCTTCATGTCGAAGTCGAGCACGATCGGCAACCACCAGCACCACATGC